>JAKOSQ010000071.1 GCA_029777215.1 Bacillota bacterium | reverse complement strand
CGCTTTTTATCTTCGCCCGAGATGTCGAGGATGATCTTGCCCGCGTTCATCATGATGAGCCGGTTGCCGTGAACGCTGGCGTCGGTCATGTTGTGCGTAATCATGAGTGTCGTGAGGCCATTTTCGGCCACGACCTTGTCCGAGAGTTCGAGCACCTTCGAGGCCGTCGCGGGGTCGAGCGCCGCCGTGTGCTCGTCTAAAAGCAGGAGCTTCGGCTTTTTGAGCGTCGCCATCAGCAGCGTCAGAGCCTGGCGCTGGCCGCCGGAGAGCAGGCCCACCTTGACGCTCATGCGGTCCTCAAGCCCGAGGCCGAGCTTCGCGAGCTCCGCTTCATAGCGCTCGCGCTCCGCCTTCGTGACGCCCCAGCCCAGCCCGCGGGCATCGCCGCGCCGCTTGGCGAGAGCAAGATTTTCAATGATCTCCATGTTTGCGGCGGTACCCATCATCGGGTCCTGAAAGACCCGGCCAATGAGCCGCGCGCGTTTATACTCCGGCAGCGCCGTGACGTTCTCGCCGCCGATGTGAATGCTGCCCTCGTCGACCGGCCAGACGCCCGCAATGGCGTTGAGCAGCGTCGACTTGCCCGCGCCGTTGCCGCCGATGACGGTCACGAAGTCGCCCTCGTTGAGCTTGAGGTCGACGCCGCACAGTGCCTGCTTCTCATTTATCGTGCCGATGTTAAAGGTCTTTCTGATGTTCTTTACTTCAAGCATTCCTGTCAGCTCCTCTCCTGCCCGCGAGCGCGAATGAATTTTTCGACTTTTCGCGCAGATACGGCACCGCGAGGAAAATCGCGACGATCGCGGCGGTCAGCAGCTTCAGCAGGTCCGTCGGCATCCGCAGCCACATGACGAGGCCGATGACGAGGTAGTAGATGACGCCGCCGAGCACGACGAAGCACATGCGCACGGCGAAGTTCATCTGTTTTTTGAAAATCGCGTCGCCGAGCACGTCGCCGATGATGACGGCAGCGAGGCCGATGACGATGCTGCCCTGCCCCATCTTAATGTCTGCAAAGCCCTGATACTGCGCGAGCAGCCCGCCCGAGAGGGCGACAAGGCCGTTCGAGAGGCACAGGGCGATGACCTTCATGGTGTCGATATTGATGCCCTGCGCCTTGGACATTTCGGGGTTGCAGCCGGTCGCGCGGATGGCGCTCCCCTGCTCCGTGCCGAAATACCAGTAGAGCGCGCCGACGATGACGGCGGCGAAGACCAAAACGGTTACGATCGATTCGCTCACGTCGCGCAGGGAGACGATCAGTGCGTAGATGTTGACGTTGATCGCCTTGTTCGCTCCGTGCAGGATCATGAGGTTCACGCTCCAGAGCGAAATCTGCGTGAGGATGCCGGCGAGGATGCCGGGAATGCCCAGCGCCGTGTGCAGAAGCCCGGTGACGAGGCCCGCGAGCAGACCGGCGGCGGTTGCGAGCAGCAGCGCGACGGGGGCCGGCACGCCCGCGAGGACCAGCACGACCGTCACCGCGCCGCCGGTAGCGAAGCTGCCGTCAACGGTTAGATCGGCGAAGTCGAGAAGGCGGAAGGTGATGAAAACGCCGAGGGCCATGATGCCCCAGATGATGCCCTGCGCGATGTTGCCGGGCAGCGCGCCGAGGAGGTTCATCACGTTGAGAGAAGCAAAATAATCCATAAAAGCTTCCTTTCTGTCTATCGGAAAACGCGGAAGGGAGCCGCCCTTGGCGGGCGGCTCGCTTGTTAAAAAAGCCTCGCAGAGTTCGCGCCCGCAGGCGCAAATTTAAAGTCCAAATCGTTTTTTGCGGCAGCGTGTACGGCGCACAAAAAACACGTCTCTCTGCGCGGGCGGCTCCTGCTGCGTCAGGAAGCGGCTTTGATTGCCTGGTAGTCGGACGGCAGGGTGATGCCGAGCTCCTTGCAGATGTCGGCGTTGTATTCTTTTGTGAACTTCGGAGCAAACTTGACCTCCGTGTCGCCGGGGTTCTTGCCGTTTACGAGGATGTCGTAGGCCATCTCGCCGGTCTCGTAGCCGAGGTCGTAGTAGCTGATGGACAGCGTCGCGACGCCGCAGCCGGAGCAGATGCCCTCTTCGCCCGCGACGACGGGCTTCTTGAGCGGGACGCAGACGTTTTTGATGATCGCCGCGTTGGAGGCGACGGTGTTGTCAGTCGGGACGTAGACGACATCGGAGTCGTTGGCGCAGCTCGTCGCGACGGACTGCAGATCGTTCGAGTCGGAAAAGGTGTATTCCTTGCAGGTGTAACCGAGCTTTTCAAGATAGCCCGTGATGACGGTGGACTGGTATTTGGAGTTCGGCTCCGCCGAGCAGTAGAGGATGCCGACCTTCTTGGCGTCCGGGAAGAGCTCCTTGACGATGTCCGCCTGCTTGTCGAGCGGCGCGAGATCGGAGGTGCCGGAGACGTTCGTGCCGGTCTTGCCGGTCCAGTTCTGGATGCCGAGCGCGGTGCCGTAGTCCGTGACGGAGGTGCCGAGGACCGGGATGGTGCTAGTCGCGGTCTGGGCGGCCTGCAGCGCCGTGGTGGCGTTTGCCATGATGAGGTCGACGTTCGAGGAGACGAACTGGTTGCAGATCGTTGCGCAGGTGGCGGTGTCGCCGCTGGCGTTCTGTTCGTCAAACTTCACCTTGTCGCCGAGCTTGTCGGTGAGCGCCTGCTTGAAGCCCTTGGTGGCGGCGTCGAGCGCCGGGTGCTGCACAAGCTGGCAGATGCCGACCGTATAGGTCTTGTCGGAGGAGGCTGCAGCGGAGGAGGAGGCCGCGGGCGAAGCCGAGCTCGTTGAGCTCGTTGTGCCGCAGGCGGTGAGCGTGAGCGTCATCGTGGCGGCGAGCAGAAGCGCTGTGAGTTTCTTTTTCATTTTGGTTTTCCCCTTTCGATTTGTAACGGCATGAAAAAAGAGCGGTCCGCCATTTCGACGGATCGCTCTGGTTACACAAAAAATGGAAGCTCAGCGATCTGAAATGTCGGGACAATATGTGGTTTTCGCGGCAAAATAAGCATAAAAAGCATAGCTAAATCGGCCCGCCTGTGCGCGGACATACTTAGCGTCGCCATTGCCGCTGAAAACGCAGTTCCGAAGCATTTCAAAACCCCCCTTGGCTTGACTGTTTATTAGTATAAAGCTTTAAATCGACTAAGTCAACGGCAATGTCATACAAATACGACAGACTGAAAACAAAAATGTTGTACAAATTGGTTGAAATCCGCCACCGGCCACAAGCCCTTGTGGCGCGATCTTCCTTGGGTAACATTACATTTGCAAAACGGAAACAAATCGGTTACAATGACGCTGTCCTCGAGAGAAAGACAAGCGACGGGGACAAATCCAAAAAGGAGGTCAGGCATATGTGCTTTAGTTTTAACTGTGCATCTCTGATGCAGCTGCT
>JAKOSQ010000070.1 GCA_029777215.1 Bacillota bacterium | reverse complement strand
TGCAGGCGCCGTCCGAGAGGGTGATACCGTCGGAGAAGTCCGCGCCGGCCTCCCAGAGGACGGAGGACATCTCGCGCATGAGCCGTGCGCGGTCGCCGCAGGCGATCTCCCGGACGAGGCCGATGGCTTTCCGGTGCGCGGGCCGCTCGGCCGGCGTGCGCGGCGCGGCGCAGGCCCCCGAGGCCGAGACGACGTCCCCGCGCGTTGTGACCGTGTCCGGTCCCAGCGCGGCGCCCCGGCAGACGACCGTGCCGTTTAAAATGCAGGCTTCGCCGATGCTGCCGCCGTCCACGACAGAATTGACCACCCGCGAATAGGCCCCAATGCGGCTGCCAGCGTGGATGACGCTGCGCCCGATCGTCGCGCCGCGTTCGATCACGGCCCCGTCGCAGATATAGCAGGGCGCGATGAGCTGCACGTCCTCCGGCAGGTCCTTCGGCGCATGGATGCCGGGCATGTCCTCGCCCGGAAGACGGAGCCGGCCATCGAGCGCGTCGAGGCAGCAGCGCAGATAGCTGCGCGGCGAGCCGATGTCGCACCAGTAGCCGTCCATGGGGACGCCGACGATCGGCAGGCCACGGCGCTGCATGAGCGGGAAGAGGTCGCGCGCAAAGTCGAACGGCACGTTCTCCGGGAACAGGGAGAGCACCTTCGGGGAGACCATATAGACACCGGTGTTCACAAGGTCCGTGACGACCCGGTCCCATGAGGGCTTTTCGATGAAGCTCACGACGCGGCCCGCCCGGTCCGTGAGCACGGTGCCGTAGGGCAGCGGTTCCGGGTTCGGGCACAGCGCCATCGTCACAGCGCCGCCGCGTTTTCTGTGTTCGGCGGCGAGGTCCGCGAGATCAAAATCGCAGGCGGCGTCGCCGCTGATGACGAGAAAGTCCTCGTCCCCGATGAAATCCAGACAGGAGCGCACACCGCCCGCGGTGCCGAGCGGCTGCGTTTCGACGCGCGTTTCGATCGAAACGCCGAAGGCGGACCCATCTCCGAAATGCTCCGTGATGCACTTCGGCTTGTAGCCGAGCGTGATGCACAGCTCCGTGAAGCCGTTTTGCCGCAGCAGCGCCGTCAGACGCTCCAGCAGCGGCTTTCCAAGCAGCTGGGCCATCGGTTTGGGCATCGCCTCGCAGACCGGCCGCAGGCGCGTACCCTTTCCGCCTGCCATGATGATCGCCTTCATACCGTCACTCCCTTTCGTTAAACAGTATTTGCGGCGTCAAAGAAAAATAACCGTGGTGCTTCTTGGTCGGCGGCCCGCCGCCCGGCGGACAAAAACTGACGGGACGCTTGTAAAAACGAGTATTGTCTGATATAATACAAAATCCAGTACCTTGCTTAAAATGTACCGCCGACAGTCCGGCGCCTGTTTTCAGGAGGATCGGTTTTGAAATGAACAAAAATATGAAAAGACTGCTCGAGCCGGGCACCCGGCTGTATTTCGTCTTTCTCGTCGTCTTTGCGGGGCTTGCATTCCTTTTTAATATGCACCTTGCATTTGCGGAGATCGCGATCACGGCCCTGCTGCTCGTTTACTCGCTCATCGTCAACAAGCGCAGACGAGCGGAGCTCGAGCGCTACATCGAATCCGTCACCTACGACGCGGAAGCCGCCAAGAGCGACTCCCTCGTGAATTTTCCATTGCCGACGGTCGCCTTCCGGCTTGACAACACCGCTGTCGTCTGGGGCAACCAGTATTTTTCGGAGCTTTTCAACAAGGGCGGCCTCCACTTCGACACGCGGCTGACGGACCTCGTGCCTGAATTCCGCGCGAAGTGGCTCACCGAGGGCAAAACACAGTTCCCCGGTGTCGTTTCAGCCGCCGGCCGCCGCTTCCGTGTTTATGGCAACATCATTCGCGGCGAGGACGACGCGCATGATTTCATGGGTATCAGCTACTGGCTGGACGTCACAGAATACGACCAGGTCCGCGAGGAATATGACAATTCCCGCCCCATCGTCGCGATCATCCTCTTTGACAACATGGATGAGATCACGAAAAACCTGCCGGAGCGCGAGCGGACGCACCTGCAAAACGCCGTGTCCGAAAAGGTGGAGAACTGGTGCGCCGACATGGGCGCGATCGTCTGCCGTTACGAGCGGGACCGCTGCCTCGTCATCTTCGAGGAGCGCCACTATCAGCGTCTCGCGGCGGCGAAGTTCTCCCTCATGGACGATGTCCGCGAGATCGTGAGTCCCACGGGCATCCACGCCTCCGTCTCCATCGGCATCGGTCGGGACGGCAAGAATTTTGAGGAGTGCTACAATTTCGCGCAGCTGTCCACCGAAATGGCCCTCTCTCGCGGCGGCGACCAGACCGTCATAAAAAACCGCTTCAACTTCGAGTTCTTTGGAGGCCGCGGCGGCGAGGTCGAAAAGCGCACCAAGGTCAAGTCCCGCGTCATGGCAAACGCCCTTTCGGAGCTCATCCGCACCTCCTCGCAGGTTTACATCATGGGCCACCGCTACGGCGACCTCGACTGCGTCGGCGCGGCAGCGGGTCTTTCGTGCATCTCGCGTCAGCTCGGCGTCAGAGCCTATATCGTCACGGACGAAAAGAGCAACGTCGCCCGCGCGCTCATCGACAAGCTTAAGGCGGAGGAGAGCTACAAAAACGCCTTCATCACGCCGCAGGACGCCATTCTCCGCGCGGACAAGGGCACGCTGCTGATCGTTGTGGACACCAACCGCCCGGAGCAGGTCGAAAACCAGGACCTCCTCATGGACTGCAGCCGCATTGCGGTCATAGACCACCACCGCCGTGCCGCGAGCTACATCCAGAACACGGCGCTGACCTTCCTCGAGCCCTACGCCTCCTCTGTCTGCGAGCTTGTGAGCGAACTCGTGCAGGAGACCGAAGAGCCGATGGCGCTCACCAGGGCCGAGGCCATGGCGCTGCTCTCCGGCATCGTGCTCGACACGAAAAACTTCACCATGCGCACCGGCGAGCGCACCTTTGACGCGGCGGCGTTTCTCGAGCGCGAGGGCGCGGACACACTGATGGTCAAAAAGCTCCTGCAGCACGACATGGACGACACCGTTGCCCGCTACAAGATCCTGCAGATGGTCAAGCGCTACCGCGACAACATTGCGATCGCGGTCATCGAGGAGCCGCAGGACCGTGTCATCGCCGCGCAGGCGGCGGACGAGATGCTCAACATCAAGGGCGTGCAGGCGTCCCTCGTCATTTACCCGTCGGAGGACGGGCGCGTCACGGTCTCCGCGCGCTCCATCGGAGACATCAACGTCCAGCTCCTTTTGGAGGAGCTCGGCGGCGGCGGCAACTCGCAGGCGGCCGGCGTGCAGATGGAGGGAGTCTCTCTGCGCGAGGCGGTCAATCGGCTCTTTGCCGCGATTGACAAGTATTTTGAAGACTAACATACCGAAAGTGAGGACATAACATGAAAGTGGTATTTTTAACGGACGTCAGAGGCCAGGGCAAGCGCGACGAGATCAAAGAGGTCTCGGACGGCTACGCCCGCAATTACCTCCTGCCGCGCAAGCTCGCCGCGGAGGCCACGCCCGACATGCTCAACGCCATTAAAATCAAGGAAAAGGCCAAGGCCGTGCAGGCCGCGAAGGACAAGGCCGCTGCCATCGAAAACGCCAAACGTCTCGAGAGCATCGTCGTCCGCGTTCCGGCGAAGGCCGGAGCCGGCGGCAAGCTCTTCGGCTCCGTCACCTCGAAGGAGATCAGCGACGCGCTCGCCGAGCAGTTTGAGATCGCGATCGAAAAAAAGGACATCGTGCAGTCGGACCCCATCAAGAATTTCGGCTCCTACGCCGTCAAGTGCCGCCTCGGCTTTGAAGTCACCGGCACGATCAACGTTATGGTGACAGAGCAGAAATAATGCTCTGGCAGCGTGGATTGAAATAATGCAATTGCCCCTAAAACAGATGTGATGTATGATGAAATGAGCGCTGCAGCGGACTTTTTTAAAATGAGCTGCCGTTTTTTCGCACAGGGGCGTGGATTGTAATGGGGGACGGTCCGTGGACGAACTCTTTGAACAGAAAACGCCCTATAGCCCACAGGCGGAGCAGGCGGTCATCGGTGCGATGCTGATCGACCCCGCCTGTATTGCGGACGTGCTCAACAAGGCAAAGCCCGAGGATTTTTATCTCGAGACGAACCGCGACATTTTCGATACCATATATAATATGTATATCTATGGGCGGACAATCGATCCCGTGACCGTCCTCGACCAGCTGCGTGTGCGCGGCGTCGCGAAGGACTCCTCGCAGAGCTACCTCATGGAGCTCATGCAGGTCACGCCCACCGCGGCGAACGTGATGAAATACGTCGAGATTCTGCGCGAGCAGGCGCTGCTGCGCCAGCTGCTCCACGTTGGCAACGACATCACGCAGATGGTGCAGGAGGGCGCGGGCGAGGCGGACGCCATGCTCGAGGCCGCCGAGCAGAAAATTTACGCCCTGCGGCAGGGCCGCACGGTCGGCGGACTCGTCAAGATTTCCACCGTCATCCAGGACGTCTACAACACCATCTCCGACGCCGGCGCGGGCGAGGCGAACATCCCGGGCCTGCCGACTGGCCTCACGGACCTCGACAACACCATCCTCGGCCTCAACAAGGGCGACCTTGTTCTCATCGCCTCCCGACCCGGCATGGGCAAAACGTCGATCGCCCTCAACATCGCCAAGCACGTCGCGAAGACCTCGTCGAAGACCGTCGCGGTCTTTTCGCTTGAAATGTCGCGCGAACAGCTCGCGACCCGTCTGCTCGCGGGCGAGAGTCTGGTCGACAGCCAGAAGCTTCTCACCGGCCAGCTCTCCTCGGCTGAGTGGCAGCGCATCGGCGAAGCCGCCTCGACGCTGAGCGAAACGGACATTCGCATCGACGACAATCCCTCGCTGTCCGTCGCGGAGATGAACTCCCAGTGCCGTCGGCTCGACAACCTCGGCCTTGTCGTCATCGACTATCTCCAGCTCATGCAGTCGGCGGGCGGCAAGATCACCTATTCGGGCGAAAACCGCACACAGATGGTTTCCGATATTTCGCGCATGATGAAGATCATGGCCAAGGAGCTCAATATCCCCCTCGTCTGCCTCTCGCAGCTCTCACGTGCCAACGAGGCCCGCACGAACAAGCGCCCGGTCCTCTCGGACCTGCGCGAATCCGGCGCGATCGAGCAGGACGCGGACATCGTCATCGGCCTGTACCGCGACGGCTACTACGACCGTGAGTGCCAGAACCCGAACGATGCCGAGGCGATCATCCTCAAAAACCGCCACGGCGAGCTCAAGACCATCCCCCTGATGTGGCTGCCGGAGTACACGAGCTACGTCAACGCGGAAACGCGCCGCGAGGACGAGGAATACTAAAAACGGAATGGATATTGCATTTTGTGACCAATACGATATGCTCCCCGCGGCCGGACTGATCCTCTGCGCCGTTTCGGGCGGGAAAGACTCGATGTATCTGCTCGAAAACCTGCGAAAGCTTGCGCCGGAGCGGGACTTTTCCGTTGCCTGCGCGCACTTTGACCACTGCCTGCGCGGCGAGGAATCCAGGCGCGACCGGCGCTTTGTCGAAGACTGGTGCCGGGCACACAACATTCCCTGTACTGTCGGGGAGGGAGACGTGCGCGCGCACGCCGCCGCCTGCGGACGCTCCATCGAGGAGGCCGCGCGGGAGCTGCGCTACGAATTTCTTGATCGGACCGCCGACGCTCTCGGCGCCGACCGCATCGCGACCGCCCACACGGCGGACGACAATGCGGAGACCCTGCTTCTAAATCTCGCGCGCGGCACCGGCCTCAAGGGGCTCTGCGGCATCCCGCCTGTGCGCGGAAGACTCGTGCGCCCGATGCTGACGGTGACGTCGGCGGAGGTCCTGCGCTGGCTCGAAGAAAACCGGATACCCCACGTCGAGGACTCAACGAATGAAACGGACGACTGTGCGCGCAATGTTGTGCGCCACCGGGTCTTGCCCGCGCTGCGGGAACTAAACGGTGCGTTCGACCAAAACGCCGTGCGCTGCCTCAAGAATCTCCGCGCGGACGAGGCGCTGCTTGACGCGCTCACGGACGAATTTCTCTCCAAAAACCTTGCGGAAAACGCGCTCGACGCCGCCGCGCTTGCGGCGCTGCCCGCCCCGCTCGCGGCCCGCGCTGTGCAGCGGATGTGTCCGCGCTCCCTTTCG
>JAKOSQ010000069.1 GCA_029777215.1 Bacillota bacterium | reverse complement strand
GGCGCCGCAGCGCCGGTCGACCCCCACTACCCGTACCAGACTGCGTCTGGAGGCAATTCGTTTCTTCCAACAGATATCGTCCGGGCGTTTCGCTCGGTGACCGGGATCGGCGCTGATCTGCTGAAAAAACCGGGACAGGCTCACGCGAGCCTGTCCCGGTTTTTATTATGCGATTTTACCGGCCGCCGGTGAGGCTGGCCCGGGGCTGGAGTTCTTCCGTTTCCGGGCGGAGCATGACGATTGCGGTAAAGGTGTCGTCCGTCTCCTGCAGCTCTACCGTGCCGTCGCAGCGGTCGACAACGTCGCGCATGATGCGCGCGCCATACCCGTGGGAGGCGGTGTCGGCTTTCGTCGTCCCGGTGAGTTGACCTTCCTTGATGACGCTGCCGCTGCGCTTGGAATTCTCCTCGCGGATGAAAAGGCAGCCGGCCCGCTGCGTGAATTTCACATTGATGCACCGCTTTTCCGGCTCGACCTGCAAGCAGGCTTCGATCGCGTTGTCAAGGAGGTTTGAGAGCAGGCAGACAAGATCGACGTCGGAGGTGCCAATGTCCCGTCCGATGCCGCCGTCCACGCTGAAGGCAATTCGCTCCTTCCGGCAGCGCAGGTACTTGTCCGCGATGAGCGCGCCGGCGACGGCGTTTTCCATCCGCGGCGGGTCGACCGGCAGCGCCGCCTGCTGCAGACTCAGCTCCTCAAGATAGCGCTCGGCGCGGTCGTATTCTTGGTTTTGCAGCAGGGTCTGCACAACGGCGACATGGCCTTTCATATCGTGGTGCAGGCGGCGGGTCTCCTCGTCGGCGGAGAGGCGCGCCATAAAGAGGTCGTACTGGGCCTGCTTCTGCTCGGCAAGCTCGCTGACCTCCAGGCTGAGCTTGTGGTTTTCCAGCGTGTCGAAAATGATTTTGACGGCGACGGCGATGCAGAGACTGTAGATGAGGAAGGGCACCACCGCGTCCCCGCGGCTGAAGCTCTCCCGGCTGAAAAGCCGCTGCAGGAGGAAGGATGTGGTCGCCGCACAGGCGAGCATGCCGACGATCCCCATTGCCTTTTCAAACTCGTGGGACATCGTCATTTTTCGGTGGACATAGGCGAGCAGGAACGCCACTCCGCAGCGCAGGAGCAGACCGAAAAGCTCCATGAAAATAATGAGGAGCAGTTCCTCGCCGCTGCGCGGGAGTGTGTCCGTGAAGTTGACGCCCGGGAAGAAGTGGCCAAAGAGCATCGTCGAAAATAAAATCGGGTCGAGTATATCGCGGAGCGTGAGCCAGAGGACCTTTTCCCAGAAGCGGCCCTCAAAGCAGAGCCAGAGGAAATAGAAGTTCGCGAGCGTAGAGATGATGCTGAAGATCACGGAGGTGACGAGATAGTGTTCGGGGTTACCGGCTTCAAACGAGGCCGGGAAAAAGAGCAGTACGCTGGTGGTAAAAAGCAGCATGGCGGCGGCCGTTTTCCCAATACGGGGCTTGAACATCAGCATGATCGCCGCGGTGTCGTAGATCGACAATGTGAGCATCATGACAGCGGAGGCCCAGAAGCCAAGCATGTTCTGCACCATTTTACTGATCCTCTCTCTATATTGGATAATAAGATTGTAGCATAGTACATTATCTCTTGCAATCACCATTGTGCAAATTTTGTCGATTTTCAAACCAAAAATGCAACGCGTTTTGTATCTCTTTGGCTTGCTAAAATCCAGAAAGCATGAAATAATGAATTAATTTCTCGGAGGTGAGTGCTTTGGCAAAACTGCAGACGGTAGATACCATTCTCCAGCCGATCCATCTGGCTGTCTGTGACAACGAGCAGGTGTTTATCGACGGCATATCCGATGTCATCAAGCAGAGCATGGATTCCGGCAGCTATGTTCTGCACACTTTCAGCGACCCGCTGGCCATGCTCAACAGCAGCGATGTCTTCAACATTGCCGTGCTCGACATCCAGATGCCTGAGCTCACCGGCATCGATCTCGCTGCGGAGCTCGTCAAGCGCTGCCCGGAGTGTCAGATCATTTTCGTGAGCAGCTACACCGACTATGTGACCGAGGTCTATGACACGCCGCATCTCTGCTTCATCCTCAAAAGCCGCATTCCCGAGCTTTTGCCGCATTATTTGCAGCGCGCCCGGCAGACGCTGGAGGCTCTCGAGGGACAGACGCTGAACATCGAATACCACGGGTCCATCGTCCGCGTACAGGAAAAAAACATCCTCTACATCGAGCGCACGGGGCGCAATTCCTCGATCGTCTGCAAGGACGGCAGCGTCCACCCGACGCTTGAGCGCATCGAAACGATCTTCGAGCGGCTCTCCGCCGGGAGCTTCTGCCGCTGTCACGCGAGCTTCATCGTCGATCTGCGCTATGTCACAGCCTACGACCGCACCGAATTCGTGATGTCGGACGGCAGGCATATCCCCATCAGCCGCGCCTTCTCTGCGCCGACAAAGCAGGCTTTCTCCCGCTTCATTGGCGACCAAATCTGATTTTTCTTCTTTTTGGCCCCGGCTTTTTCGCCGGGGTCTTTTTTTTCACCGCCGGCATGCCGGACGCATAGGATGGAGCGAAAACCGGGAAAGGAGCTTCACTTATGCTGCAAAATCAATGTGCCGCCAGCGCCAGTACCGACAGCGGCCCCAATCCCTTTGTTGCAAACATCGCGCTCGCCGCGCGTGAAAATACGGCCTTCCGCGCCGCCTTTTGGACGGGAGAGCATTTGCAAATGACGCTCATGAGCATCCCCGTCCGGGGCGAAATCGGCTTTGAGATGCACGCGGACGTCGACCAGTTCATCCGCATCGAGCAGGGGAGGGGCATCGTCATTTTCGGCAATGGCGGCGCCGCCCCCGCGGCGCAGCAGCGCATCGGCCGGGACGACGGTGTCTTTATCCCCGCCGGGACCTGGCACAACATTCTCAACGAGGGCTTCCGTCCCTTAAAGCTCTCCTCGATCTACGCGCCGCCCAACCACCCGCGCGGTGTATTGCAACAGACGAAAGCTGACGCAGAAAAATCCGGATATTAAGGTTGACATAATTTTTGTTAAAAAAGGACCGTCTGCACAGCAAACGGTCCTTTTTTATATTTACATAATTATTTTACTGTTGCCGGGAAGCCGAGGTCGTCGAGCTCCGTGACGGCGGTGCTCACAGCACCGCCGTCCCCGTCGATGGTGACGGTCTTGTCCGCAAGGGAGACAGAAAAATGCAAGTTTGCCTTGGTGAGAGAGTCCGTGATGCGCTTGACGCATATCTCACAATGCATGTCGGGGACGTCTAAAACAGTTGACATAATGTTATACCCTCCAAATTTGATTTTTTATTTCATCAGCTTTT
>JAKOSQ010000068.1 GCA_029777215.1 Bacillota bacterium | reverse complement strand
CGTGCATCTTCTCGCGCAGGGTCTTCGAGGTCTCGGGCAGCGCCTCCTCCTCGTTATAACACGGCACCACGATATAGAGCGTGCTGCCGCGGCGGGCTGTTCTCAGCTGTTCCAAATCCATTTCCTCCAAAAAACGAGCCGGCAGCGCGCACGCGCGCCGGCAAACTGTGCGCAGCGGCGGAAAGACCCGCCGTTTTTGACTTTTTGCGGCGGCTTTTCACCGCTCGGGCGTCCCTATTATAATGCCTGCACCCGCCATTTGCAAGCCGCGCGAGGCAGGTTTTTCCGCCTGGTGATGTCAAAGTCAAAAAAATGCGTGCAAATGTTCATGATTTTCTGTGAATTTTCGCAATACAATTATTTTTTCATCAAATATGTATTGAAAAAGCTTGCGTTCCGGTCTACAATGTGTTAAAACCGAACCGGTAAAATGTTCCGATGAAAAGAAAGACGCGAAATCATGATCGATATCATTCTTGTGGAGCCGGAGATCCCGGCGAACACGGGCAACATCTCCCGCAGCTGCTCCGTCACGGGCGCGCGGCTGCATCTCATCGAACCGCTGGGCTTCGACATCTCCGACCGGGCACTCAAGCGCGCCGGTCTCGATTACTGGCAGTACCTCGACGTGACGGTATACAAAAACCTGGACGACTTTTTCGCGAAAAACGGGGATGATAATCTTTGGCTCGCAACGACCAAGGCCCCGCACTGTTACGCCGACCCCGACGTCTCCTTCCTCGGCAACGTGAAACTCATGTTCGGCAAGGAGACCGCCGGTCTTCCCGAATGGCTCCGCGAGCGCTACCGCGAGCGCTGCATCCGCATCCCCATGAAGGAGGAGACCCGCAGTTTGAACCTTTCTAACAGCGTCGCCATTCTTTTATATGAGGCGCTTCGCCAGCAGGGCTTTCCCGGCCTTACGGGAACGGGCTGCATGGCCGAGACGAACAAATAGACATCCGCCCGATTAACAATTCTACAGTGGAGGGATACTATGAATTACAACAAGAAAACAGTCAGAGACGTCGACGTCCGCGGAAAAAAGGTTTTGCTGCGCTGCGACTTCAACGTCCCGCTCGACAAGGAGACGGGAGCGATCACGAGCGACAAGCGCATTGTCGCCTCGCTTCCGACGATACAGTACCTGCTTGAAAACGGCGCGCGCGTCGTCGCCTGCTCCCACCTCGGAAAGCCGAAGGGGACCGTCAAGCCCGAGCTGAGCCTTGCCCCCGTGGCAAAGCGCCTGTCCGAACTCCTCGGAAAGCCCGTCGCCTTCACGCAGGCGGACGTCGCAGGCGAGGAATCCAAAAAACTCGCGGACAGTCTCAGAGACGGCGAGATCCTGCTGCTCGAAAACCTCCGCTTTGACCCGGGCGAGGAGAAAAACGACACCGAATTTGCCAAAAAGCTCGCGTCCTTCGGCGAAATCTTCGTCTCCGACGCCTTCGGCACGGTCCACCGCGCCCACGCCTCCACCGAGGGCGTGTCCCACGATCTGCCGGGCTACGCCGGCTTCCTCATCGAAAAAGAGCTCTCCGTCATGGGCGGCGCGCTCGACGAGCCGAAGCGCCCCTTCGTCGCCGTTCTGGGCGGCGCGAAGGTCTCCGACAAGATCGGCGTCATCTCGAACCTCATTGAGAAGGCCGACACGATCATCGTCGGCGGCGGCATGGCCTACACCTTCCTCAAGGCCGAGGGCAAGGAGGTCGGCAAGTCCCTGCTCGAGGCGGACAAGGTCGAGCTCGCCAGGGGCCTCATGAAAAAGGCGCTCGACAACGACGTTATGTTCCTGTTGCCGGTCGACATCGTCGTCGCGGACCACTTTGCGGCGGACGCCGAAAAGATGACCGTCGACACCGAGGAAATCCCCGCCGACTGGATGGGCATGGACATCGGCTTCGAGACCGTCGAGCTCTTCAAGGCCGCCATCCTCAAGGCCGGCACGGTCGTTTGGAACGGCCCGATGGGCGTTTTTGAGTTTCCCGCGTTCGCGGACGGCACCAAGGCCGTGGCCCAGGCCATGGCGGACAGCGAGGCCGTGACCATCGTCGGCGGCGGCGACAGTGCCGCTGCGGTCGAGCAGATGGGCTTCGCAAATAAAATGACGCATATTTCAACAGGCGGCGGCGCGTCCCTCGAATTTCTTGAGGGCAAGGAACTGCCGGGCATCGCCTGTCTCCAGGATAAATAAGGAGGTCAATCGAAAAATGAACAAAAAATACCGCAAGGCGATTATCGCCGGCAACTGGAAAATGAACATGCTCCCGTCCGAGGTGAAGCCCTTCACCGAAGAGCTGCGCCCGCTTCTGCCGCGGCAGAAGACCTGCGAGGTCGCGCTTTGCGTGCCCGCAACGCACATCTCCCCGCTGCGCCGCTCGCTCAAGGACAGCCGCATCGCCGTCGGCGCGGAGGACGTGAGCGTCCACGACAAGGG
>JAKOSQ010000067.1 GCA_029777215.1 Bacillota bacterium | reverse complement strand
TTTTCTACGCCGCCGCGCCCATCGTGACGCTCGAGAGCGTCGACATGGACAGCGCGTTTTACGCCTCGCGTTACGACAAGGGCACCGCCGACTATGTGAACTGCCCGATGACGAGGGACGAATATCTCGCCTTCTGGCAGGCGCTGTGCGCGGCGGAGCAGGCCCCGGTCCACGGCTTTGACGACGGCGGCGTTTTCGAAGGCTGCATGCCGGTCGAGGTCATGGCGCGAAGGGGAGAGGACACACTGCGCTACGGGCCCTTAAAGCCCGTGGGCCTCGTCGACCCGCGCAACGGGCGCGAGAATTACGCGGTCGTACAGCTCCGGCGGGACAACGCCGTCGGCACAATCTACAACCTCGTCGGCTTCCAGACGCACCTGACCTTCCCGGAGCAGAGGCGCGTGTTTTCAATGATCCCGGCGCTCAAAAACGCCGAGTTCGTGCGCTACGGCGTCATGCACCGCAACACCTACTTAAATTCGCCGAAGCTCCTCGACCGCTATTATCGGCTCAAAAGCGATGAGCGCATCATCTTCGCTGGGCAGATGACCGGTGTTGAGGGCTACGTTGAGTCCTGCGCGTCGGGCATGCTCGCCGCGCTCGAGACGGCAGCGCGGCTCCGGGGCGAGGCCCCGTGGGATCTCCCGCGCGAGACCGCGATCGGTGCGCTCGCGCTCTACATTTCGGAGAGCACGGTCGGCAGCTTCCAGCCGATGAATGTCAACTTTGGCATCATTTCGCCTTTGAATAAAAAAATACGCGGCAAGAGAGAGAAAAACGCCGCGATCTCGGAGCGCGCACTGCAGATCGTGCGTGAACTCCGCGCAGGGAGGAAATGAAAATGAAGATCATCGTAGACGCAATGGGCGGCGACAATGCGCCGCAGGCTGTCGTTGAAGGCGCGGTCGCGGCCGCGAAGGAATACGGCGTCGATATTGTCCTCGTCGGCAAACAGGACATTGTCGAAGCGCTCGTGAAGGAAAACGGCGGCGACGCGCTGGGCGACAAAATCTCGATCGTCAACGCGAGCGAGGTCGTCGACATGGAGGACGACCCCACCACCGTTTTGCGCAACAAAAAGGACTCGTCCATGTCGGTGGCCCTGCATCTGCTGAAGGACGGCGGCGGCGACGCCTGCATTTCCGCCGGCAGCACCGGCGCGCTTTTGACGGGCGCGACGCTCATCGTCAAGCGCGTCCACGGCATCCGCCGGGCCGCGATGGCCCCCGTCATGCCGAACGGCAACAAGGGCGCGCTGCTCATCGACTGCGGCGCGAACACCGAGTGCACGGCGGAGTATCTGCTCCAATTTGCGTATATGGGTTCGTTTTACGCGAAAAATATCCTTGGCGTCGAGAACCCGCGCGTGGCGCTTTTAAACGTCGGCGCGGAGGACACCAAGGGCGGTGAACTGCAGCACGAGGCCTTCGCCATTTTGAAGGAGGCCGGGGACGCCGGCAACATCAACTTCATCGGCAACATCGAGGCCAAGGACGCCTATTTCAACGCCGCCG
This sequence comes from Bacillota bacterium, assembly GCA_029777215.1. Classification (GTDB taxonomy): domain Bacteria; phylum Bacillota; class Clostridia; order Oscillospirales; family Oscillospiraceae; genus UBA2658. The sequence goes on along the minus strand of JAKOSQ010000067.1, from coordinate 9,133 downwards.
AGGTCATCGTGACGGACGGCTTTTCCGGCAACGTCATGCTCAAGACCATCGAGGGCACGGCAAAGTTCCTTATGACGAACCTCAAGGACGCTTTCCTGTCCAGCGTCAAAACGAAGATTGCGGCGCTCCTCATGAAGGACAAGCTCGAGGACCTCAAAAAGATTCTCGACCCGTCCGAGGTCGGCGGCACGGCCCTGCTCGGCATCTCGAAGCCCGTCATCAAGGCGCACGGCTCGTCCGACGCGCGCGCGATCAAAAACGCGGTCCATCAGGCCGTCACATTCGTCGATGCGGGCGTCGCCGAAGAGATCGCGCAGAACATTGATCTCATGACAATCGCAAAATAGGCTTGACAAGACCATTCTATGTGCATATTATTCTTTTAGCATATGTTACCGGCCGGTCGCAAAAACCGGACCAAGTGTTCAAATAATGGAGATGGATCGTTATGGTATTTGAAAGAATTCAGAAACTGATCTGTGAACAGTTCCTCGTGGAAGCGGAGACCGTCACCCCGGAGACCACCTTTGTGGACGATCTCGGCGCGGACTCTCTGGACGTCGTCGAGCTCACCATGGCGCTGGAGGAAGAGTTTTCACTGCCCGAGATTTCGGACGACGAGCTCAAGAAAATCGCCACCGTCGGCGATCTTGTCGACTACGTCAGCCGTTTCGTGCAGGACTGAAAAGATCGGAGGACAGGCTGAGGCCTGCCGCCTAAAGGGCTGCGCCGCGCGAGGCTGGCTTTAACGGAAGGGAGTGAATGTCACGGAAGAATTGGAAAAAAAGCTCGGCTATTCCTTTCAGGACAGAACGCTCCTCGAAACGGCCCTGAGCCACAGTTCCTATGCAAACGAAAACAAGTCTCTGGGACTTGAGAGCAACGAGCGCCTCGAATTTCTGGGCGACTCCGTGCTCGGACAGATCGTCGCGAGCTACCTCTACCGCACTTATCCGAAGATGCCGGAGGGCCAGATGACCCGCCTGCGCGCCGACCTCGTGTGCGAAACGAGCCTTTATGAGGTCTCGCAGAAGCTCGAGCTCGGCCGCTACATCAGGCTTGGGCGCGGCGAGGAGCACACCGGCGGCCGCCAGCGCGAGTCCATTCTGGCGGACGCGGTGGAGGCCATCATCGCCGCCATGTATCTCGACGGTGGCATCGATATTTCAAAGCAGTTCATCGACCGCTATATCCTCGCGGGCTTTGAGGCCGAGGAGGCCCACTCGGTCACGGACTACAAGACCGCGCTGCAGGAGCACATCCAGCGCCGGGCGGGGCAGGTCCTCAGCTACGAGCTCGTCTCCGAGTCCGGCCCGGACCACCGCAAGACCTTCACGATGTGCGTGTCCTTAAACGGCAGACCCATCGGCGAGGGCAGCGGCCGCACCAAGAAGGAAGCGGAGCAAAACGCCGCCAAAAGCGGCCTCGAGGCGATCAGCGAATGACAGCGAGACGCGCAATCATCCCGGTCTTCGTTCCCCACCTCGGCTGTACGGCGAACTGCGTATTCTGCGACCAAAGAAAAATTTCCGGCAGCGAAAGACCCGCGACGGCGGAGAGCGTCACGCGGGCCGTTTCGGAGGGCCTCGCGAGGATCGGTGAAAATACGGACACGCAACTGGCGTTTTACGGCGGCAGTTTTACGGCAATACCCGTCAGGGAGCAGGAAGCGCTCCTCGGCGCGGCCTTGCCGTTTTTGTTGTCTAAACGGCTGCGTTCGATCCGCCTTTCGACGCGGCCGGACGCGATCGACGCCGAAACGCTCGAGCGCCTGCGGCGCTGCGGGGTCAAAACGATCGAGCTCGGCGCGCAGTCGATGGACGACGAGGTCCTGCGCCGCTCGGGCCGGGGCCACACCGCCGCGCAGACCGAGGCGGCGGCGCGGGCGGTAAAGGCCGCGGGCTTCGAGCTCATTTTGCAGATGATGACGGGTCTTCCCGGCGACACGAAGGATAAAACGATCGCCACGGCAAAGCGCCTCATCGCGCTGGCGCCGGACGGCGTGCGCATTTACCCGACCGTGATCGTCGCCGGCACGCCGCTCGAGACGCTCTGGCGGCGGGGAGAGTACCGCGAGCACACGGTCGACGAGGCCGTCGACTGGTGCGCCGCCATTCTGCCGCTTTTTGAGGCGGCGGGCATCCCGGTGATCCGTCTCGGCCTCAATCCGACGGAGGAGCTCTCCGGGGGTGAGGCCGTTGCGGGGGCCTATCACCCCGCCTTCGGCGAGCTCGTGCGCTCGCGCATTCTGCTCGAGCGGGCGCAGACGCTGCTCGCGGACGCCGCGCCGGGGAGCGAGGCCGTGCTGCTCGTCCATCCGTCCGACGTCTCAGCCATGACCGGGCAGCACCGCGCGAACCTCGTTTCGCTTGTCGGCGCGTTTTCTCTCGCGGCGCTGAAGGTCCGGGCGGGAGACGTCCCGCGCGGCGAGGTCCGGCTCGGATAGCAATGGATCTTTCCACAGAAATTCTCCACATTTTCTTGCAATATCAACGAAAATGGAGTAAAATTTTTTAATATGTGATTTTTATACGCAGAGGTGGCAAATGTATCTCAAGGCGCTCGAAATACAGGGCTTCAAAAGCTTCCCCGACAAAACGCGGCTGACCTTTGAAAAGGACGTCACCGCCATTGTCGGCCCGAACGGCAGCGGAAAATCGAATATTTCGGACGCGATCCTCTGGGTCATGGGTGAACAGCGCACGCGCGCGCTCCGCGGCGGCAAGATGGAGGACGTCATCTTCGGCGGCACCGAAAAGCGCCCGAAGATGGGCTACGCGCAGGTCACGCTGATCCTCGACAACAGCGCCCGCATCTTCGACACGGACGCGAGCGAGGTCATGCTGACCCGCCGCTATTACCGCAGCGGCGAGAGCGAATACTACATCAACAAGGAGTCCGTCCGACTCAAGGACGTGAGTGAGCTTCTCATGGACACCGGCCTCGGCCGGGACGGCTATTCCATCATCGGACAGGGTAAGATAGCAGAGGTCGTCTCTGCCAAGAGCACCGACCGGCGCGAGCTTTTTGAGGAGGCGGCGGGCATCTCCCGCTACCGCTACCGCAAGGAGGAGAGCGAGCGCAAGCTCCAGCACACGGACGAAAACCTCGTCCGCATCAGCGACAAGATCGACGAGCTGAAAATTCAGGTCGACCCCCTGCGCGAGCAGGCGGAGACCGCAAAAAAATACCTCGTTCTGCGCGACGAGCTGCGCCTTGTTGAGGTCTCCGTCTGGATGGAGACGCTTGACCGGCTGCACGAGCGGGCGGAGACCGTCGAGTCCGACTGGGAAAAGGCCAGGGCGGACGTCGCGCGCGCGCAGACGGAGCTCGACGCGCTCTACCGCACGTCCGAGGGCTGCAGCGAAAAAATGCGCGAGAAGGACGTCGAAGCGGAAGCGCTTCGCGAGCGTTTGAGTCTCAGCGACGCCGCGGCGGCGGACTGCGAGAGCGCCATCGCCGTTTTGGAAAACTCTCTCGCCCACAACACCGAACGCCGCACCCAGCTCGAGGGCGAGCTCTCCCAGCAGGGCGAGCGCGCCGAAGCCCTCAAAAACCAGATCGCCGAGCGTCGCGCGCGCGTCGAAGAGATCAAAAAACAGCTCGAGGACATCGCCCGCGAGTCCGCTGCGCTCACACAGGCCATCGGCCAGAGTGCCGAGCAGGGTGACGCGGGCCGCAGCGAGACGGCGCGTCTCGTCGCGGAAAAGAGCGAAAAGCTCTCCGCGCTCACGCACTGCAGCACCGTCCTCACGATGCTCGGCGACACGCAGGCGGAGCTGAGCGCATCCGAGGAAAAGCGCCGCGAAAACGCCGCCGAGGCCGAGCGCCGCCGCGCGGAGCTCTGCGCCTCCATCAAGACCGCACAGAAGGGCTATGACGAGGCAAAGGAGCAGGCCGATTCTCTCAAAAACGTCATCGACGGCTACACCATGCGCGCGCAGTCGCGCGAGACCAAGGTCAAAGCCTTAGAGGATAAAAAGTCCGGGCTCACGGTCGAGCAGAGCACCGCCGCGTCCCGCGCGAACATGCTCGCCGAGATGCAGAAGGAATTCGAGGGCTTCTCGCTCGCCGTCAAGACTGTCATGCGCGAGTCCGCCCACGGGACGCTGCGCGGCGTCTGCGGCCCGGTCGCGAACCTTGTCAAGACCGACGACCGTTACACCGTTGCCCTCGAGACCGCCCTTGGCGGCGCGATGCAGAACATTGTCGTCGAGACGCAGGAGGACGGCAAGGCCGCCATCGAGCTTTTAAAGCGCCGGGAATCGGGACGCGCGACCTTCCTGCCCGTGGCCGTTATCCGGGGCTACGAATTAAAAGAGAGACCCCAAAACGAGGCCGGCTATCTCGGCACCGCGCTCGAGCTCGCCCGCTTCGACCAGAAATACAGGGACATTTTCGCCAATCTGCTCGGCCGCACCGTCGTGTGCGAGTCGCTTGCGGATGCGGTCGCGATGTCGAAGCGGCACAATAACCAGCTGCGCATCGTGACGCTCGACGGTCAGCTCATCAACGCCGGCGGCTCCATGACCGGCGGCAGCGCCGCCAAAAGCGCCGGTATCCTCTCCCGCGCCAACGAGCTCAAGGCCCAGCAGACCCGCGCGCAGGAGCTGCAGGAGCAGCTCGCCGCCTGCACGGGCGAACTCAATGAGGCCTCCCGCGAGCTCTCCGAGGCAAAATATCAGCTCCAGACCGCCGACTTTGAGCAAAAGGAGGCACTTGAGGAGCTGCGGAAGCGTGAAAACGAGCTGGCACAGTCCCGCTTTTTACTCGGCGAAGCCGAAAAGGCCATTGCCGCCTTTGAGACGGACACGGCCCTCGCCGCCCGCCGCCGCGCCGAAAACGAAAAGCGCGCCGCCGAGACGAAAACGGAGTCCGAGCGTCTGCAGGGCGAGATCGCCGCACTCGACGCTTCGCTCGCCGTCCTCGCCGAAAAGAGCGAGGATACCGCCGCCGAAGCAAAACGTCTTTCGGAAGAGCTTGCCGGCTTCTCCGACCGCCGCGCGGCGCTCACTTCCGAGCGCGACACGACGACGGACGCGATTGCTCAGCTCGAGGGCCTGCTTGGGGACCTCTCCGGGGACGACACGTCCCGCCGCGCGGCGCTCGCCGCCCTTGAAACGGAACGCGCGGAGCTTCTCGCCAAAAAGAGCGACGCGCAGGACAAGCTGGAAAAGACCCGCGAGAGCGCGGGCGCGCTGCGGCAGCAGCTCGCGCAGCTCAACGCGGCGAAGCTCGAGCTTGAGGGCAAGCGCACCCGGACCGACAAAGCCGCACAGGACAAAAACCGCGAGCTATTGGAGCAGAGCAATCTCTGCAGCGCGATCGAGCAGAAAAAGCTCGCCTCCGAGATGGAGGAAAAGCAGCTCATCGACAAGCTCTGGGACGGCTACGAGCTCTCCCGCACGGCGGCGCAGGCCGTCCGCGAGCCGGTCGAAAACATGAGCGAGGCGACAAAGCGCATGGCCTCCCTCAAGCGGGACATCTCCCGCCTCGGCACGCCGAACCTCGGCGCGATCGAGGAGTACGAGCGCGTGCGCGAGCGCTATGAATTTCTCACCGAGCAGCGCGACGACGTTGAAAAGTCCAAGCGCGAGCTGGAAAAGATTATTTCCGAGATCACGAAGGAGATGGAGGAAATTTTCCTCCGCGAGTTCAAGGTCATCGACGAGAGCTTCCGCGCGACCTTCCTCGATCTCTTCGGCGGCGGTCGCGCCGCCCTCATCCTCGAGGACGAAAACGACGTTTTGAACTGCGGCATCGAGATCAAGATACAGCCCCCCGGCAAGACGCTCTCAACGCTGAGCCTCCTGTCCGGCGGCGAAAAATCCTTTGTCGCGATCGCGCTGTATTTTGCCATCATCAAGGTCCGACCGACGCCGTTTTGCGTCATGGACGAGATAGAGGCGGCGCTCGACGAAGCCAACGTCGACCGCTTCGCGCACTACATGCGCACGATGACGGACGCGACCCAGTTCATCGTCATCACCCACCGCCGCGGCACGATGGAGGAGGCGGACATGCTCTACGGCGTCACGATGCAGGAAAAGGGCGTCTCGCAGGTCCTCTCCGTCGACCTCGACGAGGCCGCGAAGAGCATTTCCAAGTGAGTAAGCATCCATATAGAAAGGTTTTGAATTCTTATGGGATTTTTCGATAAAATCAAACAGGGCCTTGCCAAGACCAAGCAGAGCATGACCGCTTCGATGAACAATATGTTCACGAGCTTCACCGGCGAAAACGAGGAGTTTTACGAGGAGCTTGAAGAGACGCTGATTTTGGCCGACGCGGGCGTCGAGACCTCCGAAAAGGCGGTCGAGAACCTGCGCGCGCTCGTCAAGCAGCGCGGTCTGCGCGCCGGCGAGCCCGTGCGCGAGGCCTTCATCGAGGTCATGGCGGACCTTCTCGATGTTGGCGACCGGGAGCTGAAGCTCTCGACGAAGCCGTCAATCATCCTCATGGTCGGCGTCAACGGCGTCGGCAAGACGACGACCATCGGCCACATGGCCGCCAAAATGACCGCCGAGGGCAAAAAAGTCCTGCTCGTCGCGGGGGACACCTTCCGCGCCGCCGCCGGCGAACAGCTCTCCATCTGGGCTGAGCGCGCGGGCGCGGACATCGTCCGCCACGAGGAGGGCAGCGACCCCGCCGCCGTCGTCTTCGACGGCATCGCCGCCGCCAAGGCCCGCGGCGCGGACGTCATCATCGTCGACACCGCCGGCCGGCTCCACAACAAGGCAAACCTCATGAATGAGCTCAACAAAATCTCCCGCATCATTTCCCGCGAGCTGCCGGACGCCGATCGAGAGACGCTGCTCGTGCTTGACGCGACGACCGGCCAGAACGGCCTCATTCAGGCCAAGCAGTTCAAAGAGACGGCCGACATCTCCGGCATCGTTCTCACGAAGCTCGACGGCACCGCCAAGGGCGGCATCGTCTTCGCCATTGCCCAGGAGCTGCAGCTGCCGGTCAAATACGTCGGCGTGGGCGAGGGGGTCGACGACCTCATGCCCTTCGAGCCGAAGGCCTTTGCCCAGGCGTTGGTGCAGCAATGAGATACATTCTCGCCAGCAACAACAACGGCAAGCTCCGCGAAATGAAGGTCATTCTCGCCGAAACGGGCGCCGAGGTCGTCTCCCAGCGGGAGGCCGGCGCGGACTTTGAGGCTGAGGAGACCGGCACAACCTTTGAGGAAAACGCGCTCATCAAGGCCCGCGCGGCCTGTCAGGCGCTGGGCGAGCCCGCGATCGCGGACGACTCGGGCCTCTGCGTCGACGCACTCGGCGGCGCGCCGGGCGTCTATTCGGCACGGTACGGCGGCTGCAAGACCGACCCCGAGCGGGTCGCACTGCTGCTGAAAAATCTCGGGGACGAAAAAGACCGGGAGGCGAAATTCGTCTCCTGCATCGCCTGCGTCTTTCCGAACGGCGACGTTCTGACGGCGCGCGGCGAGTGTCCCGGCACGATCACGACCGCCCCGCGCGGGGACGGCGGCTTCGGCTATGACCCCGTTTTTGAGCTGCCCGGCACGGGCAAGACCATGGCCCAGCTTACGGAAGAAGAAAAAAACGCCGTCTCCCACCGGGGACGCGCCCTGAAGGCATTTCAGGAGAAATTGAGGGAATACGATGCTCACAAGTAAACAGCGCGCTTATCTGCGCGGCCTCGCCTCGACGGAGGACACCATCCTCATGGTCGGCAAGGGCGACATCAGCGAAAACGTCATTTTGCAGACCAAAAGCGCCCTCAAGGCGCGCGAGCTCGTCAAGGGCAAGGTGCTCGAGACCTCGACGCTTACGCCCCGCGAGGTCTGCGACGCCCTTTGTGCCGAGTGCAAAGCCGAGGGCGTGCAGGTCATCGGCAGCAAGTTCGTCCTTTACAAGCGCAACGAAACGGACCCGAAGATCGTTCTGCCCAAAACAGAGAAAAAAAGAAACTAAATATAAAGGGAGATACCGAACACATGCAAAATCTGCGTATAGCCGTCTACGGCGGAAGTTTCAATCCGCCGCATCTGGGTCACATCGAAGCCGCGCGCGAAGCGGCAAGAGAACTGAAGGCCGACAAGCTCATCGTCGTCCCCGCCGCCCGTCCGCCCCACAGGGAAATGGAACTTGAATCCCCCACGCCGGAGCAGCGTCTGGCCCTCACGAAGCTCGCCTTCGGCGATATCCCGAACGTCGAGATCTCGGACATGGAGCTCAAACGCCCCGGCCCCGGCTACACCGTCGACACTCTGGAAGCCATCCGCGCGCAGTACCCGAACGCGGTGATCTTCCTGCTGATGGGCGAGGACATGTTCCTCACCTTTGAGCAGTGGAAGGACTACCGCCGCATCATGGAGCTCGCGGAGCTCGCCATTTTCCTCCGCAACCGCGAGGGCGACGTTTACGTCCGCGGCGAGCTCGACCACTATGAGGTCATCTACGGCGCGCGCTGCACCATGATCGGCTGCCGCATCATCCAAATTTCCTCGACAGAGCTGCGCGAGCAGCTCAAAAATCGCGGCGGGAACGAATTCGTGCCCGAAAACGTCTATGAAGAGATTGTTCGCAACAGATATTACGGCGCGCAGCCGAATTTGGACTGGCTCCGCAAAAAAGCCTATGCCTGCCTCGAGGATAAGCGCGTCGCCCATGTCAGCGGCTGCGAGCAGGAGGCCGTCCGTCTGGCCGAGCGCTGGGGCGGGGATGCAATGCTCGCCGCCGAGGCCGGCATTCTCCACGATGTCACCAAGAAATCCCAGGGTCCCGAACAGTTGCACTTGTGCGAGGAATATGGTATCATCACGGATAACGACGAAAAGGCCAACTACAAGCTGCTCCACGCCAAGACGGGCGCCGCGTATGCGCGCGCGCACTTCGGCGTGAGCGACGAGGTCTATAACGCGATCTGGTGGCACACGACCGGCCATGCCGATATGACGCTGCTGGAAAAAATCATCTACCTTGCCGACTACATCGAACCGACCCGCAACTTTGAGGGCGTGGACACACTCCGCGCGCTCGCCTATGAGGACCTGGACGCGGCAGTCATCAAGGGACTGGAAATGAGCCTCGAGGAAGTAAGTCGCGGCGGCAAAACGCCGCACGCGAACACGGTCGAGGCCCTCAACTGGCTCCGCGAACACAGA
>JAKOSQ010000002.1 GCA_029777215.1 Bacillota bacterium | reverse complement strand
CCATTATTTTTCCTCCGTATCGTCGCCGGCGTCGGGCTTGTCGTCGTCAGCCTTTTTCTCCGGCTCCGGCTCGATGGTCGGCGTTTCGCCGGCGATGGCCGCGCCGATGTTCAGGTGGTGGAGTTTGCCGTAAACCGCGGCCCAGACGAAGGCGCACAGACAGAAGCCCAGAATGAGGATGAGCGCCTTTAGCTCGCCGCTCGTCGTGATGACGACGGCGGCTAAACCGAGGATCGCGCTGATCGTGTAGAGCACCGCGACGGCCTGCTTCTGCGAAAGACCCATGTCAATGAGGCGGTGGTGGAAGTGGCCGCGGTCCGGGTGCATGGGGTTCTGGCCGTGGATGAGGCGGCGGAAAAAGGCAAAGATCGTGTCGAACAGCGGCACGGCGATCGCGAGCACGGGCACCGCGAAGGAGACGAGCGCGTAAAATTTGAACAGACCGAGCACCGACATCGTCGCGAGGACGTAGCCCAGCAGCAGCGAGCCGGTGTCGCCCATGAAAATTTTGGCGGGGTTGAGGTTGTAGGGCATGAAGCCGATGCACGCGCCGACGAGGGCCGCGAGCACCACCGCGACGCTGCTGTCCGCGACGAGCAGGGCGATGACGAGCATCGTGAGACTGCTGATCGTCGACACGCCGACGGCGAGCCCGTCGAGCCCGTCGATGAGGTTCACGGAATTCGTGATGCCGACGATCCAGAGAACCGTAATCGGCACGGACCAGCTCGCGAGCGTGACATAGTCGTTCGAGCTGAAGATGTTGAGGTTCCCGAGGACCTCGATGCGCACGCCGTAGTACACGGCGACACAGGCCGCCGCGATCTGCAGCAGAAGCTTGACCCACGCCTTGAGGGAGACGACGTCGTCCACCGCGCCGGTTGCGACGATGATGACGCTGCCGAGCAGCACGCCCTCGAGCGGGCGGGACATGGGCACGAAAAGCAGCACGCTCAGGAGAAACCCGAGAAAGATGGCGAGTCCGCCCATGCGGGGGATGGGGTGGTTGTGGACGCGCCGGGCCTCGCCCGGCATATCGATCGCACCGACCTTTTCCGCAAAGGACTTGACGATGGGCGTGGCGGCAAAGCTGATGATGAACCCGACCAGTATCGTCAGAAAGATGCGGATCGTGAGCTCAGAATTGATGGGCATGACAGGATTGTCCTTTCGTGTTAGCGTTCGACGAAGCCGACCTTCTTGTAGACCTTGCGCAGCGTCTTGTTCGCGGCGTAGGACGCCTTGTCCGCGCCGGCCTTGTAGACGCTCTGGAGATAGGCCTTGTCGGCCGTGAGGCGCTCGGCCTCCTCGCGGATCGGGCGCAGAAGCTCGACGATCGCCTCGCCGACCTTCGGCTTGAATTCGCCGTAGCCCTTGCCGGCAAACTCGGCTTCGATCTGGTCGAAGCTCTCGCCGGTCGCGCAGGAGTAGGCCTGCATGAGATTCGAGACGCCCGGCTTGTTTGCGGGGTCGAAATGGACGGTCGTTTCGCTGTCCGTCACGGCGCGCTTGAAGCAGCGCATGATCTCATCCGGCTTCTGCATGAGGTAGACGCAGCCGCCGGGGTCCTTGTCGGATTTCGACATTTTGTTTTCGGGGCTCGTCAGCGACATGATGCGCGCGCCGACCTTCGGAATGTACGGCTCCGGCATCTTAAAGACGTCGCCGTAGACGCCGTTGAAGCGGGTGGCGACGTCGCGGCAGAGCTCGACGTGCTGCTTCTGGTCCTCGCCGACGGGGACGAGGTCGGTCTGATAGAGGAGAATGTCCGCCGCCATGAGGGCCGGGTAGGTGAAAAGTCCGGCGTTAATGTTGTCGGCGTTTTTGGCACTTTTATCCTTGAACTGCGTCATGCGGGAGAGTTCGCCGAACATGGTGTAGCAGTTGAGAACCCACGCGAGCTCCGCGTGCGCTGGAACGTGCGACTGCACGAAAATGGTGTTCTTTTCGGGGTCGAGGCCGCAGGCGATGTACTGCGCGAGCTGCGCGGTCGTGCGGCGGCGGAGGTCCGCCGGGTTCTGGCGCACGGTGATCGCGTGCATGTCGACGATGCAGAAATAGGTGTTGTACTCATCCGCGAGCGCGACCCAGTTTTTGATTGCGCCGAGGTAGGAGCCGAGCGTCAGGTCGCCCGAGGGCTGGATGCCGCTGAATATCGTCTTTTTTTCGATGGTTTGTTCGTTCATTTGACAAATTTTCCTTTGCAAGTTTTATTTGAGTCCGTACTCCTCTGCGAGCTTTTTAAAGCCGGGGAGCGCGCCTTCGATCGTGTGCGCGGACACGCAGTAGGCGATGCGCACATAGCCGGGGCACGCAAATGAGGTGCCGGGCACGACAAGTATGTTGTATTTTTTGGCCGTCTGGGCAAACTCTCTGTCGTCACAGGGGGTCTTGACCCACAGGTAAAACGCGCCCTGCGGTTCGGCGCACTCGTAGCCCGCGGCGCGGAGCCCGTCACAGAGCTTTTTGCGGTTGCTGTCGTAGCCGTTAATGTCCGTTTCCTCGTCGAGGCAGCGCATGACCGCACGCTGCATGAGCGACGGGGCGTTGACAAAACCGAGCACGCGCGTGGCGATCGAGGCCGCGTCGAAAACGAGAGTGTAGTCGTCGATCTCCGAGGGGATGACGAGGTAGCCGATGCGCTCGCCGGGCAGCGACAGGGACTTTGACCACGAATAGCAGACCACCGTGTTGCGGTAGAGCTTCGTGATCCAGGGAACGACCGCGCCGTCGTAGGCGAGCTCGCGGTAGGGCTCGTCAGCCAGAATGAAGATCGGGTGGCCGTACTCAGATGCCTTTTTTTCCAGCACTGCGCCGAGAGCCCTTATGGTCGCCTCCGAGTAGATGACGCCGGTGGGGTTGTTGGGGGAGTTGATGATGACGGCCTTGGTCTTCGCCGTGACCGCCGCTTCGAGCGCGGCGGGATCGGGCTGGAAGGACGGAAGGTTCGGCGGCACGATTTTTAATTCGCCGTCGTAGTTGCGGACATAGTTGCCGTACTCGAGGAAGAACGGCGCAAAGGCCAGCACCTCGTCGCCGGGGTTGAGAAGCGTTTTTAAAATGACGTTGAGGCCGCCCGCCGCGCCGACGGACATGAGGATGTTCGCCTCCGAAAATGCCGTGCCGAAGCGCTTGTTGAGGGATTCGGCAATGGCCTTGCGGGTGTCCGGGTAGCCGGCGTTCGACATGTAGCCGTGGACCATTGTGGTCGGCTCCGTATTTAAAACGTCAATGACCGCTTCCTTCACTCTTGCGGGCGCGGGAAAGTTCGGGTTGCCGAGACTGAAATCATAGACGTTTTCACGCCCGTAAAGTTTCGCGAGGCGGTTGCCCTCCTCGAACATCTCGCGCACGGCGGAGTTTTTCTGCGTGAGCGCGAACATTTTATCAGAAATGCAGTTAGGCATAAGCTGACCTCCGTTGAGTCTGTTTTCGCGCGGCGCGAAAACAGGATGCTCCAAATTATAAAACACCAATCTAATTTGTTATTGTACCACTTTTGAACACGGCTTGACAATCCCCGCGGGATAAAATATTATATAACGGTACGCGGCGGGGGCATTTTGTCAAACAAACGCCGCGAAAAGGGGAAAGAAATCAATGACCGATCAAAAATGGTTTGAGGACATGGAGGCACGCATCCCGCACGGCGAGGTCCGCACGCGCTTTGCCCCCAGTCCCACCGGATATATGCACGTCGGCAATCTCCGCACGGCGCTGTACACATACCTCATCGCCAAAAAAGCGGGCGGGAAGTTCATCCTGCGCATCGAGGACACCGACCAGGGCCGTCTCGTTGAGGGCGCGGCAGACGTCATCTACAAGACCCTGCGCGACTGCCATCTCACGCACGACGAGGGCCCGGACATCGGCGGCCCCGTCGGTCCCTATATCCAGACCGAGCGCCGCGAGCTCTACGGCAAGTACGCCGAGGTTCTGCTCGAAAAGGGCGGAGCCTACCGCTGCTTCTGCCAGAAGACCGAAAATGAAGCGGAGGGCTTTGAAAAGGCCGACGACCCCTGCCGCGATCTGCCGAAGTCGGAGTCCGACGCGCGCGCGGCAGCCGGCGAGAGCTTCGTCATCCGCCAGCGCATCCCGCACGAGGGCACGACGACTTTCCACGACGAAATTTTCGGCGACATCACCGTCCCGAACGACACGCTCGACGACAACGTGCTCATCAAGTCCGACGGCCTGCCGACCTACAACTTCGCCAACGTCATCGACGACCACCTTATGGGCATCACCCACGTCGTGCGCGGCAGCGAGTATCTGGCCTCCGCGCCGAAATATAACCTCCTGTACGAGGACTTCGGCTGGGAGATCCCGAAATACGTCCACTGCTCGCCCGTCATGCGCGACAAGCAGAACAAAATGTCCAAGCGCCACGGCGACCCGTCCTACGAGGACCTGCTCGCACAGGGCTACCTCAACGACGCGGTTCTCAATTACGTCGCGCTGCTCGGCTGGAGCCCCGGCGGCGAGCAGGAGATTTTCTCCCTGCCCGAACTCGTCGAAGCCTTTGACATCTCCGGCATCTCGAAGTCGCCCGCGATCTTCGACATCGAAAAGCTCACCTACTTCAACGCCGAGTACATCAAGGCGCTGACGCCAGAGGACTTCACGAAGCTCGCTGAGCCTTATATCCGCGAGAGTGTCAAAAACCCCGCCATCGACATTTCGCTCTTCGCGCCGATTTTGCAGCCGCGCACCGAAAAGCTCACGGACATCCCCGAGAAGATTGACTTTTTCGACGCGCTCCCGGACTACGCGGTTGAGCTTTTCACGAACAAAAAGTCCAAGACCAACAGTGAAGTCTCGCTCGACATGCTCCAGAAGACGATGCCCGCGCTCGAGGGCATCGCGGACTGGACCGAGGAAGCGATTCACGACACGCTCATTTCGCTCGCGGAGACGCTGGGCGTCAAGAACGCGACGCTCATGTGGCCGCTGCGCATCGCAGTGGCCGGCAAGCTGGTGACGCCGGGCGGCGCGGTGGAGATCTGCCACATCCTCGGCAGGGACGAGACGCTCGCGCGCATGAAGCGCGGCATCGAAAAGCTGAGCTGAGAAATTTTCGGCAATTTTCAAACTAAATATTGACGCAACTAAAAGCGTCTCTTTTGCGAACACTAATCGCAAAGGAGACGCTTTTACGTTTCGTTTTCCAGAGAGAAGGGGAGCATTATGAAAAAAAAGACCGCGATTACGGTCATCTGCATTCTGGCCGCGGCGGCAATCACCGGCACGGCCTTCGGGATCAGCAGCACGAAAAAGGCGCGGGCGAGCGACACGGCGCTGTCGGCAGACTACCGCCGCTCGTTTGCCGAGCTCGTCTCGGGTGTCTCGGACGTCGACACGGCGCTCAAAAAGAGCCTGCTCGTCACCTCGCCCTCAATGGCGGGGGCCGTGTGCACGGAGGTTTACGGCAAGGCGCAGACCGCGCAGATGGCGCTGTCGTCGCTGCCGGACTCTGCGACGAATTTGGAGAAGACGGCGGGCTTTCTCGGCCGGGTCGGCGACTACGCTTTCGCCCTCTCGCAGAAGGCGGCGCGCGGGGCGACGTTTACGGACGAGGAACGCCAAAACCTCCGCAGCCTCTCCGACACCGCCGACGCGCTCACGCAGACCTTCCGCGGGATGCAGGACGAGCTCGGCAGCGGGATCGTCGGCACGAAGCAGTATGCGCGCACGATCGAAAACTTTGACAAGCATGAGGGGAAGGTCGTCCCCCAGACCCTCGGCGACCGGCTCTCCGCGTCTGAGCAGGAGTTCCCCGAGGTGCCGACGCTGATCTACGACGGTCCGTTTTCGGACAGCGCGCGTTCGGCGAAGCCGAAGTATCTCGAGGGAAAGCCGGAGGTCGACGAGACCGCCGGGTGCAAGGCGGCGGCGCAGTTTCTGGGCGTGCGTCCGGAGCGCGTCTGGCTCTCGGGCGAGGAGAAGGGAAAAATCCTGTCCTACCGCTTTGAAACGAAGCTCCACGACGCGCCCGTGACCGTCACGGTGGCGAAACAGGGCGGCGTCGTCTGGCAGATGCTCTCGTCGCGCGGCGTCGGCAACGCCGAGCTCTCCGCGAAGGAGGGCGTCGAGGCGGCCAGAAAGATACTCGAGCGGCGGGGTTTTACGAGCATGCGCGAGAGCTACTACCTCGAGGCTAACAATGTGCTCACGGTGAATTTTTCGTTCGTGCAGGACGGCGTTGTCTGCTACCCGGACCTCGTCAAGGTGAGCGTTGCGCTCGACGACGGCTCGCTGCAGGGCTTTGACGCGAGCGGCTATCTCGCCGCGCACACGCAGCGGGAGCTGCCGCAGCCCGCCGTCACGGTGGACGGCGCGCGCGCAAAGGTCCCGCAGGACGTGGAGATCCTATCGGAGAACTTGACGGTCATCCCGACCGCTGGCAAAAACGAGATCGAGTGCTGGGAGTACCAGTGTCAGGACAAAAACGGACAGAAGTACCTCGTCTACGTCAACGCCCTCACGGGCGAGCAGGAAAAAATTTTCCTGCTGCTGGAGGACGAGAGCGGGAGTCTGACTGTATAAAAAAAGGGCGCGCTGCTGCGGCAGCGCGCCCGAAAACGCTTTATTTCATGTACATGCCGACGAGCTTCCCGTCCTTGTCAACGGAGATGGTGAAGGTGTGCGCCGCGTTTTCGTATTCGGCGACAATCACCGCGACCGCGTAGTCCTCGCCGGTGGACTTGTCCTTCGTGCCATAGACCGCGGTGCTCTTGAAGCTCTTGAAGGCGCCGGCGTCCTTGAGCTGGGAGCTCCACGCGGACTTGAAGGTGTCCGCGGTGAGCTGCTTTTGCAGGTCGCTGCGAAAGGACGAGACGAGCGCGTCGTAGTCTCCGCCGTTTGCCAGCGAGACGGCGGCCTCGGCCCGCTCCGTGACCTGCTTGCTGT
>JAKOSQ010000066.1 GCA_029777215.1 Bacillota bacterium | reverse complement strand
TCCCGCTTTCGCAGAAGCGCTTTTTCGTTTTTGGTCTGCAAAAGCTGTGCCGTGTCCGCATAGGACGGTTCGTTTTCGGCGAGCGCCGCCATGAAGACCGCCGCGAGGCCGACGTCCGTAAACGCGGCCATCGAGCAGCCGGCGAGACCCGTTGCGTCCGAAAGCTCCGCTTTTGTGAAGGGAACAGTGACGAGCGGCGTCTGCGTGCCGGCAACGAAGCCTTCCGCCCGGCGACGGGCATTTGGCGAGGCGTCCGACGCCAGAAGAAGCACGCGCCCCTTCCCCGCACGGACGACCGCGCCGGCGTTCGTTTCACCGACGGACAGCGCGCCTGCTTTTTTGGCAATGCCGATGTAGCCGAGTGCTTTATTCATCGCCCGCCTCCATCTGCGCCTCAAGCTGCGCGTATATTTCTTCAGGAATTTTTATCTCGAGCGAGCGTTCGAGCGCCCGGCTTTTGATCGCCTTTTTCAGGCATTCCGGATCGTGGCAGACATAGGCCCCGCGGCCCTGCGCCTTGCCTCTGAAGTCGAGAGTGATCTCCCCCTCCGGCGATTTGACGACGCGGATGAGCTCTTTTTTCGGCTTCATTTTGCGGCAGCCGGTGCATTGACGCATCGGTATTTTTTTAGGCATGTGCGGCGCCCCCCCTTTTTGAACGGTCTGCTTGATGATGTGTTTCCCGAAGCGGTTTACTCCGGGTCGTTGGCGTCGGATTCGGCTTTGATGTCGATCTTATAGCTGGTGAGCTTGGCGGCGAGGCGGACGTTCTGGCCCTCCTTGCCGATGGCGAGCGAGAGCTGATTGTCCGGCACGACGACGCGGCAGCTGCGGCCCTCGTCGAGCATGGTGACGGAGATGACCTCCGCCGGAGAGAGTGCGGCGGCGATGTATTCCTCGGACACCTCGCTGAATTTGATGATGTCGATCTTTTCACCGCCGAGCTCGTCGACGATGCCGGCGACACGGCCGCCCTTCGGGCCGACGCAGGCGCCGATCGGGTCGACGTCCGGGTCCGAGGACCAGACGGCCATCTTCGTGCGGCTGCCGGCCTCGCGGGCGATGCTGCGGATCTCGACGACGCCGTCATAAATTTCCGGGACTTCAAGCTCGAACAGGCGCTTGACAAGGCCCGGGTGCGTGCGGGAAATGAGGACCTGCGGGCCGCGCGTGGACTTGCGGACCTCGACGACGTAGACCTTAATCATGTCGCCTTCGACCAGCTCCTCGCCCTTGATCTGCTCATTCGGAGAGAGCAGCGCCTCGGTGTATTCGGAGTTTGAGGTGATCTTGATGGAGATCGCGCCGCTGCGCGGGTCGATGCGCGAGACCGTGCCGGTGAGGATCTCCTGCTCCTTAGAGGTGAATTCGTCGTAGACGAGGCCGCGTTCGGCCTCGCGGATGCCCTGAATGATGACCTGTTTTGCGGCCTGCGCGGCGATGCGGCCGAACTTTTTCGTCTCGATCGGGATTTCGACAAAGCCGCCGACCTTCGGGTGCTTCGAATAGGAGAGCGCCGCCTCGGGCAGGATCTGTGTCGCGGGGTCCTCGACCTCCTCGACGACCTCCATCAGAAGGTACATGTCGACCTTCTTCTTGTCGTCGTCCATGTTGACGATGACGTTTTCGCCGCAATTGGGGTTGTCCTTTTTATAGGCGGCCAGCAGCGCCAGCGTGATCTTGTCGAGCATGTAGGATTTCGGAATGCCTTTTTCGCGTTCGATATCGTCCAGTGCGTCAAAAAATTCTGCGTTCATTTATTGTAACCTCCAAATCAGCCGAGTCTAAGACGAACATTTGCAACCTGCTTTTTCGTGAAAGAGAGCGTCTCGCCATTCTGCGAGATGGTGACGCTGCCGTCCTCCCCGTAGGCTTCGAGCTTTCCGGAAAAGACCTTCACGCCGTTGATGGCCTTGTAGAGCTTGACCTCGACGTTTTCGCCGAGGAAGCGCTGAAAGTGCGCGGGCTTCGTGAGCGAACGCTCAAGGCCAGCCGAGGACACCTCGAAAGTATAGCTGCTCTCAATGGGGTCCTTCTCGTCAAGGATCGGATCGACCGCGCGGCTGACCGCCTCGCAGTCTTCGATCGACACGCCGTCTGCCTTGTCGATGTAGATGCGGAGGAACCACTGCCCGCCCTCGGAGACGTACTCGACGTCCCAGAGCTCGCAGCCCTGCGCCTCGACGATCGGCTTTGCGATTTCCGTAACGAGTTCAACGATTTTGTTCATATCACACCTACTGACATATTCTTACAAAAAATTTTTAATCAAGAAAAAAGTGGGAAGATCCCCACTCCTCACTTACACGACTAACTTACCTTTAAGATAATAGCATTTAAGTGCCAACTATGCAAGACTTTTTTCAGTAATTTTGCCCCAAAGCGCAAACTTTCCGGTGGCGGCGTCGTTGACAGCGCGCGCAACATTTGATAAAGTGGAGAAAACAGCGAAAATGAGGCGAACGGAATGATTATGACCGTCGATATCAGCAATTCAAATGTCGTCTTTGCCGTCATGGAGGACGCGAAGGTCCTCTCCTCGGTCCGGGTTCTCTCGGACCGGCAGCGTCCGGCGGACGAGTATGCCGCGCTGGTCGGCTGGGGCTTCCAGCAGCGGGGCTACGATCTGCGGGAGATCGAGGGCGCGATCATCGCCTCCGTGGTCCCGTCGCTCACGCAGTCCATCCGCGAGGCCGTGGAGCAGGTCACCGGCCGCGTGCCGTTTGTGATCGGTCCGGGCGTTAAGACCGGGCTCAACATCCGGCTTGAGGACCCTACGGAACTCGGCGGCGATTTTGTCGCGTCCGCCGTCGCGGCGATCGCAAGCTACAAAATGCCCTGTGTCATCATCGAGATCGGCACAGCGGTCGCCATGGGCATCCTCGACAAAAACGCGAACTACATCGGCGGGGTCATCTCCCCCGGTCCGCGCGTTTCGCAGGAGGCGCTCGCGCGCGGCGCGGCCCTGCTGCCGAACGTCAGCGTCACCCCGACGGCCGCGGTCATCGCCAAGACGACCGCGACCAGCATGCAGAGCGGCATCGTAAACGGTTCCGCCGCGATGATCGACGGATTGCTCGAGCGCATTGAAGGCGAGCTCGGCGAGACCGTCAGCGCCGTCGCCGCCGGCGACTGGGCGGAGACCATCATCCCCCACTGCAGACGAAAGGACATCGTCATCGACAACGATATCCTCATGCACGGCCTCTGGGACATCTA
>JAKOSQ010000065.1 GCA_029777215.1 Bacillota bacterium | reverse complement strand
CTGTCACGAGTTTTTCGCTCTGACGCAGCTCCGGCTTGAGCGCGCGGAAGCGCTCCGTATCGACCAGCGCGTCGAAGCGCACGCGGCGCGCGCCGTCCGTCTGCGCGAGTTCGGACGCGCCGCTCACAAAGCCCAGCGAGAGGGCGGGGATCAGCACCGCCTCCGGCAGCTCCGGCGTCAGCGGGTCGGGGCAGAGCAGGACGTCGTGGCCCGCTTCGAGCGCGCAGTCCGCGAGCTTTTGCAGCGCGAGGGAGCCGAGGAGCAGCCGGTCGTCAAAGACGAAAAAGTGCTCGCACAGCGCGCCCGCCGTCTCGGGGAACGAGACGGGCCCGAAGCAGCTGTTCGCACTCAAAAAGCGCCGCGTGAGCTGTCCGCGCTCGCGGCGGCGCTTACCGAACTCCCGCGCGGCGATGCCCTCCGCGCGCATAAGGGCCGAGGCCCGCTCCTCGGGCGTCACGAGTGCCGCCTGCCAACCGGTCTTGACCGCGCCGGCGGCCTTGAGCATGGCGTAGGCCTTCGCGTGACACGCGGCGCACTCGCCGTAGAGCGCGGCCAGCTCGTCGCGCCGACGGGCGATCGCGGGGACGTCGTAAAAGACGCCGAGATCGAGATAGGCCGAGTCCGCCGCCGGGAAGTGCGCATCCGCGACATGCGGCGCGGTGCCGTCCATATAGGCGGTGTGCAGCTCCGGAATGTATACGCCGTCGAGCGAGGACGGGTCGCCGGAACACACGACGTATTCAACGTCGTAGCCCGCCTGTTCCGCCGCCGCGCCGATGCGCTTCATAAAACTCGACTTGCCGCAGCCCGGTCCGCCCTTGATAACCCAGAGAAAGTCACCTTCCGATTGATTTACAAAGCCGTCGTAGAGAGAGTAAAACCCCGTCTGTGTGTTTGCACCGAGAAAATACCGTTGTACCATGTGAAAAACCAGCCCCTTTCGCAAAGCTATGTTGCGTTATGCAATACACTTTATGCGAAAAGGGGGGCGGCGTGACAGTAAAAAAGAGGGCGGCCGAGCCGGCCGCCCTTCGATTTGCGCTTATATAGTGACAGTTCCGTTGTAGACAAGGCTTGCGTTGCCGGTGAGGTAGACGGTCTCGGGCGTGTAGTTGACGACCAGCGTGCCGCCGGGGAGGCGGACGGTGACGTCCTCGCCCATCGCGCAGTAGCCGTTTTCGACCGCTGCAACGACCGCCGCGCAGGCGCCGGTGCCGCAGGCCAGCGTTTCGCCGTTGCCGCGCTCCCAGACGCGCATTTTGAGCGTGTTGCGGTCGACTACGCGGACGAATTCCGCGTTGACGCGCTGCGGGAACAGGGGGTTGTTTTCAAAGAGCGGCCCGAGACGCGGCAGATCGACCTGATCGACCCGGCCGACGAAGACGACGCAGTGGGGGTTTCCCATGCTCACGCAGGTGATCTCATAGTCGCCGTCCGCGATCTTGATGCGGCGGGAAATGACGCTCTCGCCCGGAAGCTTGACCGGGACCTTTTCCGGCGCGAGCTCGGCCTTGCCCATGTCGACGCGGACCGAACGGACCTCGCCGCCGAAGGAATAGAGAGTGAGCTTTTTGATGCCGCTCGTCGTCTCAATGGTCATATCCAGCTTCGGGACGATGCCCTTGTCGTGCAGGTATTTGCCGACGCAGCGGATGGCGTTGCCCGCCATGCCGCCCTCGGAACCGTCGGCGTTGAAAACGCGCATCTTCGCGTCTGCGATCTTGCTGTTTTCGATGAGCACGACGCCGGTGCCGCCGATGCCGAAGTGGCGGTCGGGGAGAGAGGTGCTCAGCGACTCCGGGCAGGTGATCGCGCCGTCGAAGTTCTCGAAGAAGATGTAGTCGTCGCCGCTGCCCTGCATTTTAACGAAGGGCAGGACCTCACGCTCCGTGCGCATGTGGGCAATGTCGACGAGCTCTGTGTTGTGCTCGTTGTAGCGGCTCGCAAGCATGTCTGCGAGGGCGTTGGCGGTGTCGAGCGAGGTGAGGCAGGGAATCGAGAGCTGCAGCGCGCGGGTGTTGAGGCGGATGAAGTCATTGATGGAATTCGGCTCCGTCGTGCCGGTGACGATAATGTAGCTGATTTTGCCGCTCTCCAGCAGCTCCATGACGTGGTTGTCCTGCGCGAGCTTGCCGACGACCTCGACGTCCGCGCCGAGGCGGCGGATCTCGGCGGCGGTGCCGTCCGTTGCGTAGAGCTTGAAGCCCAGCTCGTCGAATTTTCGCGCGAGATCGACGATCTCGTAGCGGTCCTGCTTGTTGACCGTGATGAGAACGCCCTGCTGGCGGTCCTTGCTGTGCTCCGTGAGATGGAAGCCGGCGGAGAGCAGGCCCTTGAAAAGCGCTTCCTCGAGCGTCTTTCCGATGCCGAGGACTTCGCCCGTGGACTTCATCTCGGGACTCAGCGAAATGTTGACGCCGTGCAGCTTTTCAAAGGAGAAGACCGGAACCTTGACCGTCACATACGGCGGCTGCTTGTAAAGGCCGGTGCCGTAGGGCATGTCCTTCAAGCTCTCGCCCACCATGAGGCGGGTCGCGATGTCGACCATCGGCAGACCCGTGACCTTGGAGATGTAGGGGATGGTGCGCGAGGCGCGGGGGTTGACCTCGATGACGTACAGCTCGCCGCCGTAGATGAGGTACTGGATGTTGACAAGGCCGCGCGTGCTCATCGCGAGCGTGAGTTTGGTCGAAACATCGATGATGTTCGTGAGCATCTTGTCGCTGATGTGATAGGGCGGGTAGACGGCGATGGAGTCGCCCGAGTGGACGCCCGCGCGCTCGATATGCTGCATGACGCCGGGGATGAGGACGTCCGTGCCGTCCGAGATGACGTCGACCTCGAGCTCGGTGCCCATGAGGTATTTGTCGACCAGAACGGGGTTGTCTATGCCCTGCGCGAGAATGATGTTCATGTACTGGCGGACGTTTTCCTCCGTGTAGGCGATGGTCATGTTCTGCCCGCCGATGACGTAGGACGGGCGCAGCAGCACGGGGTAGCCCAGACCCTCCGCGGCGTCGAGCGCCTCCTGCAGCGTGAGCGCGGAGCGGCCCTTCGGACGGCGGATGTTGAAGGTCTCCAGCAGCGCATCGAAGCGGGAGCGGTCCTCCGCGAGATCGATGCTCTCCGCCGAGGTGCCGAGGATGCGGACGCCCGCGTCCGAGAGCGCGTGCGTGAGGTTGATGGCGGTCTGGCCGCCGAAGGCGACGACCACGCCGTAGGGCTTTTCAACGTCGATGACGTGCATGACGTCCTCGATGCACAGCGGCTCAAAGTAGAGACGGTCGCCGGTGTCGAAGTCGGTCGAGACTGTCTCCGGGTTGTTGTTGATGATGATGACCTCGTAGCCCAGCTCCTTGAGGGTTTTGACGCAGTGGACGGAGCTGTAGTCGAACTCGATGCCCTGACCGATGCGGATCGGGCCGCTGCCGAGGACGATGATGCGCTCCTTTTTCCCGGTCACGAGCGGGCGAGCCTCGCAGTGCTGATCGCAGCTCGAATAGAAATACGGCGTCTCGGCGGCAAACTCTGCGGCGCAGGTGTCGACCATCTTGTAGGAGAGCGCCAGCGGCGTTTTGACCTTGCTCCCGGAGATGCGCTCGAGGGCCTTGTCCGTGTAGCCGTAGCGCTTGCCGAGCTTGTAGCGGTCCTCGTCGAGGCCGTTTTTCGCGATGTCTTCCTCGAACTCCGCGAGATTTCTGAGTTTACATAAAAACCATTCGTCGATCTTCGTGATCGCGTGGATCTCGTCGACCGTGACGCCCTGCTTGAGCGCGCGGAAGACGGTGAAGATGCGGTGGTCGTCGACGCGCGCGAGCGCCGTGCGGATGTCCTGCGTCTCCTCAAACTTGGGGTTTAGGGTGTCGACGCCCAGCTCCGCGCCGCGGACGGCCTTCATGATGGCCGCCTCAAAGATCGGGGCGATGGCCATGACCTCGCCGGTGGCCTTCATCTGCGTGCCGAGCCGGCGGTCGCAGACGACGAATTTGTCGAACGGCCACTTCGGCAGTTTGCAGACGACGTAGTCGAGTGTCGGCTCAAAGCAGGCGCTGGTCTTGCCGGTGACGTCGTTTTTGATCTCGTCAAGCGTGTAGCCGAGGGCGATCTTGGTCGCGACTTTGGCGATGGGGTAGCCGGTCGCCTTGGAAGCGAGGGCCGAGGAGCGGGACACGCGGGGGTTGACCTCGATGACCGTGTAGTCGAAGCTGTCCGGGTTCAGGGCGAACTGGCAGTTGCAGCCGCCCTCGATGCCGAGCTCTGTGATGATGTTGAGAGACGCCGTGCGGAGCAGCTGGTATTCGCGGTCGGCGAGCGTCATGGCCGGGGCAACGACGATGCTGTCGCCCGTGTGGACGCCAACGGGGTCAAGGTTTTCCATGCTGCACACCGCGATCACGTTGCCCGCGCGATCACGCATGACCTCAAATTCGATCTCTTTCCAGCCCGCAATGTATTTTTCAACCAAAATCTGCGTGATCGGGGAGAGCAGCAGGCCGTTCGCGGCGAGCGGGCGCAGTTCCTCCTCGTTGAAGGCGACGCCGCCGCCCGCGCCGCCGAGTGTGAACGCCGGGCGCGTGATGACGGGGTAGCCGATCTCGTTTGCGACCGCGACCGCCTGTTCGACGGTGGTTGCGATGTCGGACGGGATGACAGGCTGCTTGAGCTTCACCATTGTCTCGCGGAAGAGCAGGCGGTCCTCAGCCTTGTCGATGGCTTCTGCTGAGGTGCCGAGAAGGCGCACGCCGGACTTCTGGAGGTAGCCCTCCTTGTCGAGCTGCATCGCGATCGTGAGGCCGGTCTGACCGCCGAGGGAGGCGAGTATACTGTCCGGCTTTTCTTTTTCGATGATGCGCTTGACGGTCTCCGCCGTCAGCGGCTCGAGGTAAATTTCGTCCGCGAGGGCCGTGTCCGTCATGATGGTGGCCGGGTTCGAGTTAACGAGCACGACGTTCACGCCCGCCTGCTTCAAGACGCGGCAGGCCTGGTTGCCGGCGTAGTCGAACTCCGCCGCCTGGCCGATGACGATCGGGCCGGAGCCGATGACGAGTACCTTCTTGATCGATTTATCCTGCGGCATTAAAGCTCACCTCCGTCCATAAGGTCCATGAAGCGCTGGAAGCTAAAGCGCATGTCGCGCGGCCCGCTGTGCGCCTCCGGGTGAAACTGCATAGAATATGCGTGCAGCGAAGGGTAGTCAAGCCCTTCGCAGGTGTTGTCGTTGATATTCACATAGCTGAGCTGAGCGACGCTTTTGTCGAGACTTTCGGAGACGACGGCGTAGCCGTGGTTCTGGGAGGTGATGTAGACCCGGCCGGTCTTCAAATCGCGCACGGGCTGGTTGCCGCCGCGGTGTCCGTAGCGGAGCTTTTCGGTTTTGCCGCCGGCGGCGAGAGCCAGCAGCTGGTGGCCGAGACAGATGCCGAAGATCGGCTTTTTGCCGAGCAGCTTTTTGATTTCCGCGATGCAGCCGACGTTCTCACTCGGGTCGCCCGCGCCGTTCGAGAGCATGATGCCGTCCGGGTTCGCGGCGAGTATGGTCTCGGCGGGAGTGTTATAGGGGAAGACCGTCACCTTGCAGCCCCAGCCGGTCAACTCGCGGATAATGTTGCGCTTCGCGCCGTAATCGAGAAGGGCGACGGAATGCTTCTCCTCGCCCTCCGCCGCAACGACGTAGGGACTTTTCGTGCTCGTCTCGGCGACGACGCTCTTGACCTTGTAGGTTCGGAGCTCATCCGGCACGCCCTCGGGCTTCACTGGCGTGATCTTTGCGTTCATGACGCCCGTCTCGCGGATGATCTGGGTGATCTCGCGCGTATCGACTCCGCAGATACCGACGACGCCCTGCGCCTTGAGAAATTCGTCCATCGTTTGCTCGCAGCGGAAGTTCGACGGGTCATGACACCAGTTGCGGACGACGACGCCGCGCGCGTGGCACTTCCAGCTCTCGTAGTCGTCGTGAATGATGCCGTAGTTGCCCATTTCGGGGAAGGTGTGCATGATGATCTGGCCCGCATAGCTCGGGTCGGTGAGCGTTTCGACGTAGCCGACGACGCCGGTGGTGAACACAAGCTCACCCATCGTCTCGCCGGCTGCGCCGAAGCTCTCGCCCTCAAACACGCGGCCGTTTTCTAAGATTATGTAAACCTTATTCATAGTCCTCATTTCTCCGCCAGCAGCTTGACCAGAACGGCCTTCTGCGCATGCAGCCGGTTTTCCGCCTCTTCAAAAATTTCGTCCGCGTGGGCCTCAAAGACCTCCGCTGTGATCTCCTCGCCCCGGTGCGCGGGCAGGCAGTGGAGCACCATGCAGTCCGGATGGGCGACGGCCATGAGCTTGTCGCTGATCTGGTAGCCGGTGAAGACCTTGCAGCGCTCCTTGAATTCTTCCTCCTGTCCCATCGAGGCCCAAACGTCGGTGTAGAGGACGTCCGCGTCCTTCGCGGCGGCGAAAATGTCCGGGGTGCAGGTGAATTTGCCGTTATCAGACGCCCATTTCATGATCTCGGGGTCGGGCTGATAGGTCTCCGGGCAGCCGATCGCGACCTCCATACCCATCTTGATGCCGCCGACGATGAGGGAGTTTGCCATGTTGTTGCCGTCGCCGATGAAGGCGAGTTTGAGCCCCTTGAAGCTGTGCTTTTGTTCGCGGATCGTCATGAGGTCCGCGAGAACCTGGCAGGGGTGGCAGTAGTCCGTGAGACCGTTGATGATCGGGATGGAGCCGTATTTCGCGAGGTCCTCGACCTCCTGCTGCTCGAAGGTGCGGATCATGATGCCGTCGAGATAGCGGGAGAGAACGCGGGCCGTGTCCTGCACGGGCTCGCCGCGGCCAATTTGCAGGTCGCGCGAGGAGAGAAACAGCGCGTTGCCGCCGAGCTGGTACATGCCCGTTTCAAAGCTCACGCGCGTGCGCGTGGAACTCTTCTGAAAGATCATGCCGAGGGTCTTGCCCGCGAGCAGGGGATGGGCGATGCCGTTTTTCCGCTCGTACTTGAGCTGGTCGGCGAGGTTCAGGATGGACACGATCTCGTCCGACGAGAGGTCCGAGAGCTTTAAAAGATGGTTCATTCCGCGATGACTCCCTTCAAAATCTGGATGGCTTGCCGCAGATCCTCCCACGCGATGTTGAGCGGTGGGAGGAGGCGGACCTTGTTCTTTGCCGTGAGGACCACGACGCCGCGCGCGAGACAGATCTCCGCGACGCTGCGGGCGTCCTTTTCCGTTTCAATGCCGAGCATGAGGCCGAGACCCGTGACACTTTTGACGCCGGGCGCGCCGGAAAGCTCGCTTTGGATGTATTCGCCCTTTTCGCGGACCTCCGCGAGGAGCTTACCGTCGATGCGCGAGAGAATGCTCAGCGCGCCCGCGCAGCACACCGGGTTGCCGCCGAAGGTCGAGCCATGTGTCCCGGCGATCAAGGTGTTCGCCGTCTTTTCTCCGAAGAGGCACGCACCGAGCGGCAGACCGCCGCCGAGACCCTTGGCCGTCGTCATGATGTCCGGCTCGACGTGGTACTGCTGCCAGGCGTAAAGCGAACCGGTGCGGCCGTTGCCGGTCTGGACCTCGTCGATGAGCAGGAGAATGTCCTTTTCATGGCAGAGGTCTTCGACCTTTTGAACATATTCCTTAGCGAGCGGGTTGACGCCGCCCTCGCCCTGTACGAGCTCGAGCATCACGGCGCAGACCGTCTCGCCGCAGAGAGCGGAGAGCGCGTCAAAGTCGTTCGCGGGGGCGTAGAGGAAGCCGCCTGGGTAGGGACCGAAGCATTCCGGGTGCAGGGTGTCCTGTCCGGTCGCCGCGAGGGTCGCCATCGTGCGGCCGTGAAAGCTCTGCTGCAGGGTTACGATGTCGTGCCGACCCGCGCCATATTTGTCAAAGGAATATTTGCGCGCGGCTTTGATCGCGCACTCGTTGGCCTCCGCGCCGGAATTGCAGAAGAAGACCTTGTGCATCCCCGTTCGCTGGCAGAGCAGTTCCGCCAGCTTTGCCTGCGGTTCGGTGTAGAATAGATTTGAAAAGTGCTGGATCTTGTGCAGCTGCGCTTCGACCGCCGCGACCCACTCGGGATCGCAGACGCCGAAGGCGTCCACAGCGATGCCGCTGCCGAGATCGATGCAGGTCCCGCCGTTTTCGCCCGTCACGCGCGCGCCGCTGCCGCTGACCGCCACAAAGGGGAAGCGGGAATA
This sequence comes from Bacillota bacterium, assembly GCA_029777215.1. Taxonomy (GTDB): domain Bacteria; phylum Bacillota; class Clostridia; order Oscillospirales; family Oscillospiraceae; genus UBA2658. The sequence goes on along the minus strand of JAKOSQ010000065.1, from coordinate 5,268 downwards.
GGTGTTTGCGATGTAGGTCTTGTCGAGCTCCTTGATATCCATAGCGTCACACTCCATTTATGTAAACCGAATCAGGTGAACATGGTGCCGATGCCCTCGTCCGTCAGCGTCTCAATGAGGATCGCGTGGGGGATGCGGCCGTCGATGATGAAAACGCGCCCCACGCCGCGGCGGATGGCTTCGATGCAGCAGTCGACCTTTGGGATCATGCCGCCGGAGATGATGCCCTCGCGCATGAGCTGCGGGGCCTCGGACACGCCGATAACGCGGACGAGCGTCGACGGGTCGTCCTTGTCGCGGAGGATGCCGGCGATGTCGGTCATCGAAATGAAGCTCTCGGCGCGGAGGGTCCCTGCGATGCGGGCGGCGGCGGTGTCGGCGTTAATGTTGTAGACATTGCCCTCGCTGTCGCAGCCGACCGTCGAGATGACGGGGATGTAGCCCTTGTCAAGGACGTCCAAAATCGGCGTGGGGTCGACGTTCGTGATCTCGCCCACGAAGCCGAGCCTTTCATCAAGCTTCCTGGCTTCGATCATGTGGCCGTCCATGCCCGAAAGCCCGATGGCCCGGCCGCCGAGGTTGCCGATGAGATTCACAAGGCTCTTGGAGATCTTGCCCGCGAGGACCATCTGCACGACCTGAGCCGTCTCCGCGTCCGTGACGCGCAGGCCGTCGACAAATTCGGTGGGCTTGCCCATTTTTTTGAGGGTGTCGCTGATCTCCGGCCCGCCGCCGTGGACCAGCACAACCTTCACGCCGATCTGTGAAAGCAGCACGATGTCGCCCATGACGGCTTTTTTGAGTTCCTCGTTGATCATCGCGTTGCCGCCGTATTTGATGACGAGAATTTTCCCGCTGTATCTTTGAATGTATGGCAGGGCTTCGATGAGGACCTTTGCGCGCTGCGCGTTCGTGGGCTTTTCGTCCATACCGCCGTCTCCTTTGAAAAAGATTATGTCAACTGCGATAGTCTCCGTTGATCTTCACATAGTCATAGCTCAGGTCGCAGCCGTAGGCCGTGGCCGCGTCATCCCCGTCGCCGAGGGCGACGTCGATGACGATCTCATCCTCCGAGAGCACCTTTTTGGCGGCCTCCTCGGAAAAGTCGACCGCGCCGCCGTTCTCACAGACCTTGATCTCGCCGGCACTCGACTTGAAGGTGACGGCGATTTTCTTGACGTCCGTTTCCGCGCCCGCGTAGCCGATGGCGCAGAGCACGCGGCCCCAGTTGGCGTCCGCGCCGAACATGGCGCACTTGAGGAGGTTCGAGCAGATGACGGACTTCGCAATCTTGCGGGCGTCCGCATCCGTTTTGCCGCCGGTGACGCGGCATTCGAGCAGCTTCGTAGCGCCCTCGCCGTCCTTGGCGATGGATTTTGCGAGCTGTGTGCAGATATCCGCGAGCGCCGCCTTGAAGTCCTCGAAGAGCGGGCCTACCTCGTGGATGTCCTCGGTTTCGGCAAGACCGTTTGCGAGGACCACGCACATGTCGTTGGTCGAGGTGTCGCGGTCGACGCTGATCATGTTGAAGGTATCCTTCACGACCTCGCTGAGCGCCTTCTGGAGCATGGCGGGGGTGATCTTCGCGTCCGTCGTGATGAATACGAGCATCGTGGCCATGTTCGGGCAGATCATGCCGCTGCCCTTGGCGATCGCGCCGATCCTGGCCGGGCGGCCGCCGATCATGAACTTGGCGGCGAGCTCCTTTTTGGCGGTGTCGGTGGTCATGATGGCCTCCGCCGCCCAGTCGGAGTGGCTGCCGAGACTCGTCATCAGCGAGGGCATCCCGTAGGCGATGGGCTCGAGGTTGAGCTCCTGCCCGATGACGCCGGTCGAGGCGACGATAATGTCGTTTTGCTTAATGCCCGTAAAGGTCTCGACGAGCTCGCACATGCCCTCAGCGATGGAGATGCCGTTCGGGTTGCAGGTGTTCGCGTTGCCGGAGTTGGCGATGATGGCGCGGGCGTAGCCGTCCTCGATGTGCTTTTGCGTCACGGTGATCGGCGCGCCCTTGACGAGGTTCTGCGTGTAGACGCCGGCGGCGGAGGCCATGCTCCGGCTGACGATCAGCGCGAGGTCACGCTTTTCCTTCCCGCGGATGCCGCAGTTGACGCCGCCCGCCACAAAACCCTTCGGCGCGCAGACGCCGCCCTTGATGTATTCCATGAAACTGTACCTCCAGAAATTTTTTCTCTCAGGCCGCAAGGCCGGTCCGCCGGGTGCGGACAGCTGTAGTATACCATATCCGGCGCGATACGGCATCCGTTTTTGGATGTTCGCCGCGCTTTTATCCGAGCGTCAGCCCGGCGTCCGCCGGCGCGCCGCGCATGAGGTTAAAGCACTCGATCGCCGCGCCGGACGCGCCCTTGCCGAGGTTGTCAAACAGCGCCGAGACGAGCAGCCGCCCGTCCGCGCCGGAGACGAATATCTCCATGTCGTCGCGGCCCGCATAGGCGTTCGCGTAGAGCGCCGAGGGCGCCTCACCCGAGACGTGCACAAGGCCGCTCTGGTAGTGCTTCTGGTAGACCGCGCGCAGCGCGTCCGCCGAAGGGGCACCCTTGAGGAGGGAGGCGTGGAGCGGGAGCGTCACGAGCATGCCTGAATAGAAGTTGCCGACGACCGGGACGAAGACCGGCGCGTTTTCAAGCCCGCACTGCTTTTGCATCTCGGGCAGGTGCTTGTGTGACTGGCCGAGGGCGTAGGGCATTGGACCTTTTAGAAGCTCGCTGCGCTCGGACGCCTCGTACTCGGCGATCATCTTCTTGCCGCCGCCGCTGTAGCCCGTGAGGGAGGTTGCGGTCAGAAGCGCGCCCCTGTCGAGCAGGCCCGCCGCGATCAGCGGGTAGACGAGGGCGATGAAGCCACTCGCGTGGCAGCCGGGGGAGGCGACGTACTTGCCCGTCTGAATGGCGTCCTTGTGCGCGGGGGACAGTTCCGGGAAGCCGTAGGCCCAGCCGTCGGACGTGCGGTGTGCGGTCGAGGCGTCGATCACGCGGGCGGACGTGCCCTCGGCGAACGGAGCCGTCGCGCGCGCCGCGTCGTCCGGAAGACAGAGAAAGACGAAGTCCGCCATTTTAAAAAGCCGCTTCTGCTCGTCCGGGTCCTTGCGCTTTGCTTCGTCGATCTCCAATAGCTCGACGTCCGCCATCGCTCCGAGCCGCTGCCGGAGCCGCAGACCGGTCGTTCCGGCACTGCCGACAATAAAAACCTTTGTCATTTCAATCCACCACCGGATAAATATTCATCAATATTGAATATAATAAACCAAATTCGGCGTATTTGCAAGCACCAGACGAATAATTATTTTCTAATTTTTCTCGCTAAATCGCGAAAACCTTTGTACATTCTAACAAATGGCGCGGCGGGGCATAAAAAAAAGACCCGAGATCGAATGAATGATCTCAGATCGAAAAAAGAAAAACAGAAAGAAAAGCAAAAAGGAAAAACGGAAAAGAACCGACCGCCGTGTGACCGACGTCCGGCAAAAGCTCTGCGATTTTTGTCTGTTTCCTCATAGAGCCTCCTGCTTTGCTTTCCCTCTATTCTGCCCCAAATCCGGTCAAAAAGCAAGCGCCGACGCGTAGAAAACGCAGCGGAAGTTTCAAATTCTTTTGTGGAATGCGTCCAAGCTGCGGGGAGAGGGCCGAAAAAAACGGGCGGCGCCAAAGCGCCGCCCGGAGAATTACGTTGTTGCAGCTGCCGCTGTGGTATTCGCGTCGGCGGAGACGATGCGTTTTGCGCCGACGTAATTCCTCACCCAGTAGTCCATATCGAGCGGACTGATGATGACGCCTGTGGACGAGGTGCTCGCGTGGATGAACTGACCGTTGCCTATGTAGATACCGACGTGGCCGACGGCTTCGGACGAATTTGAGAAGCACAGCACGTCGCCGGGTTCGAGCGCCGACTTGTCGACCGCCACGCCGTCGCTTGCGTATATCGAGGCGGCGGTGCGGGTGACGGAGATGCCGCACTCATTATAGACGTACTGCACAAAACCGGAGCAGTCAAAGCCGCTGGGGGAAGTGCCGCCGTAAACATACGGACAGCCGAGATATTTCATTGCGGTCTCAACAATGGTCTGACCGGCCCGCGTTTCGGTTTCGGCGGCGGAGAGCTTGGCGTCCGCTGTGACCGGCAGCTTATTGGCGTCGATCGTCACGGCGACGTCGCCGCTGTGCAGGTAGCCGGTTGCGCTGCCGTACTGGACCTTGTACCAGCTGCCGCTGACGCCGAGGATATTGACGGTCGCGCCGCTCTGGCAGTAGCCGAGACTCGGGGCGAAGAGATCGGGCGCTTCGCGCAGCGCCGCGGCGCCGCTGCGGACGCTGCCGTTGCCGAAATCGCCCTCAAGCGTTTCGGCGCTGCTGAGATAGGACGCCATCATGTAACCCGTGAAGCCGCGGTAGACGACGCGGTACCAGAGGGCGCTGGACTTGTCGCCGATAATGACGACGGCGTTTTCGTTCGCCGTGGCAAGAATGCTGGCGGCGGTAGACGGAGCACTGCGGAGATTGAGCGCATCCACCTGAACGGTGGCCGCGCCGACGCTCGCGGCGTGGGCGGGGACAGTGAGAACGGTGGCCAGAGCCGCCGTAATGAACAGGAGCTTTGCTTTCCTCATAGCGATCCTTTCGCGGTGGTTCGGGGAACAATCATTCCGGGAACTGCTGGATTGGGTTTACTGTGCGAGCGCTCTGTCGAGCCAGACGGACGCAACGTCCATCGCGGCATAGAGACTGTCCTTCTCGCTCTTCTTGACCACGCGGTCGCGGGACTTGAGGTCCGGGTCCGTGAGCTGGAGCTGCACGGAGACCTTCGTTGCGACGTCGAGGTCCTTCACTTTTTTTGTGTCGAGTATCTGCAGAAGTATAATGTATTTCTCTGCCATACTTCCGAAATAGATCATGTTGTCCTTGCGGCGGAGAGGGTGGCCCTTGTACTCCAGATCCGCTTTTTTATCTTCCGGCATAAAACTCCTCCTTTTCAATGTTAGAATTCGCAAATTACGAATGTAACCAAATTGTAACACATCGTATCTTGATTGTCAATGTTCGATTTTGACCGCATCCTCCGCCTTCCGGTGGCCCGTCTGAAGAAAGAACGAGCTGCCGGAGGAAGAAGCGCGGTGTTTTGGTTTATTTGAAGTATTCCGCTGCCGAAGCGAACAGACCCATGTCGTATTTGCCCGGCACATTTTTATACAGGCCCGCGCCGACGCGCTCGGAGTGGCCCATTTTGCCGAGGATGCGGCCGTCCGGCGAGGTG
>JAKOSQ010000064.1 GCA_029777215.1 Bacillota bacterium | reverse complement strand
TCGGAAAGCGGATTAGCGGGAAATAATAACAGGAGGCGCGCATGGCAAAGGGTAAACTGATTGTTTTAGAAGGCATTGACGGCAGCGGCAAGTCGACCCAGTTCAAGCTGCTCACGGACCGGCTCCGCGCCGAGGGCTGTGACTTCCGTCAGGTCACCTTTCCGCGCTACGAAAACAGCTCCTCCGCCCTGCTGCGCTCATACTTAAACGGCGAGTTCGGCCAGGACCCGCAGGATGTGAGCGCCTACGCTGCCTCGACCTTCTTTTTTGTCGACCGCTACGCGTCCTATAAGACCGACTGGGGCGCATACTATGAAAACGGCGGCCTCGTTTTCTGCGACCGCTACACCACCTCGAACGCCATCCACCAGGGCGCCAAGCTCCCGCCGGACGAGCTGCCCGCTTTTCTCGACTGGCTTTATGATTTTGAGTTCGGCAAAATGGAACTTCCGAAACCGGATGCCGTCCTATATATGGATACGACGCTGGACGCCTGTCTGACCCAAATGGCGCACCGGCAGGCTGAAACAAACACGCACGGCGACATCCACGAGACCCACAAGGACTACCTTCGCTCCTGCCTTGAGACGGGCGCTTCTGCCGCCGACCGGCTCGGCTGGGTGAAGATCCCCTGCACCGTCGACGGCGCGGTCCGCTCCATTGCGGACATCCACGGGGAAATTTACAAGATCGCGAAAGGAGTCGTTGACTGATGGTCTATATCATTCTCGGACAGGGCTTTGAGGAGATCGAAGCCACCGCGCCCGGCGACATTCTCCGCCGCGGTGGAGTCGAAGTGTGCTACGCCGCCGCAGGGTCCTCGCTGAGCGTTCCCGGCAGCGTCGGCATCACGCTGCCGGCGGACGTCCTCGCCCGCGACATCGCCCCGAAAAGAGGCGACACGGTCGTCATTCCCGGCGGCATGGGCGGCGTCAACACGCTCAAGCACGACGACGCGGTCATGGCCATGATCGCCAAAGCCGCCGAAAACGGCGCGGAACTCGCCGCGATCTGCGCGGGTCCCTCCGTTCTTGCCAAGCTCGGCCTGCTCGATGGCAAAAATATCACCTGCTACCCCGGCTGTGAAAAGCTCATGGGCAAAGCCGTCTGCCACTGCGATCAGTCCACGATGCTCGACGGAACGCTCGTCACGGGTCGCGCGCCCGGCGCGGCGCTCGACTTCGGTTACGCGCTGCTCGCCCACCTCAGGGGCGAGCGAGCCTCGGAGGATGTCCGCGAGGGCATGTGCTACCGCGTATGACGGAGAAGGCCGCTTTCCGGGCCGATATCAAGGCCCGCACCGCCGCGTTGTCCCTCGTCTACCTTGCGGACAGCGATCGGGGCATTTTGAAAAGTCTTCTCGCGCTGCCCGAATTTCAGGCGGCGCGGCGTGTCTTCCTCTACATCAGCTTTGGCCGCGAGGTGGACACACGCGCGCTCATCGATCTCTGCCGAAAGCTCAAAAAGCCTGTCGCCGCGCCGACGAACCTCAACGCCGGCCGCATGGACTTCGCGCTTTTGGAGCGTCCCCTCTCGGAGCTGCCGACGGGGGTCTACGGCATTCCCCAGCCGCCGGACGACGCCGTACGCGTCACGCCGGAGGCGGGCGATCTCGTGGTCGTCCCCGCGCTCTGCTATGACAGGGAGCGCTACCGGCTCGGGCGCGGCGGCGGCTATTACGACCGCTTTCTCGCGGACTGTCCGGCCTTCAAGCTCGGCCTCTGCCGCGAAGAGCTCGTGGTGGACAGCGTCCCGCGCGAGAGTCACGACCGGCGCGTCGACTGTCTGGTGACGGAGAAAAACGTGCTCCGCTGATCTTCTCCCGCCCCGGACGCAAAAACTGCGAGGCCCGAAGGCCCCGCAGAGGAGTTTCATTTACCGCCGCTTAGCAGCAGCGATTTTCGCAGCCGCAGTTGCAGTTGCTGCCGCAGCCGCCGCAGCAGCAGGCGAGCACGACGATGATAACGATTACCCACAGGCAGCCGTTAAATCCGTTTCCGCATCCGCACATTCTATTTTTCCCCTTTTCCGCGCGGGATTTTCCATCGCCGTTCCGCGCGGGGAACGGCTTTTTATCGGGCGCTTCATAAGGCCCATCGCCTTACGCCATATCCTATGCTCCCCCCGCCCCCGTGGTTCCTGCCGCCGGGTGCCGGCCGGACCAAGTTCAACCAAGTTAGGAGTTTGCCGATGTCTGAAAGAAACAACAGGGATGACAGATCCGCAGGCGGCTACGATGTAGACGAGATGCGCAGAAAGCTCGGCTATCAGCCCTCCGATCTGCCTTCGCGGCCTGACCGCGTCTCGCCGACAACGCCGTCGCGCGGCGTGACGCCTCCCGGCGCCGACCGCGTCCGCTACGAAGCGCCGACCCAGTCTGCCCGCAGAGCGCCGCAAACCGAACGCAGGGGCACTCAGCCGTCCGCCCCGGCGGACCGCGTCCCGCCCGCTCCCCCCACACAGAAGCGTCCGGCCTATGCCGACGCCCCCGTCACGAAGGGCCGCGACACCGGAAGTGGCTGTCTCGGCGGCCTCATGTACTTTGTCTTTATTCTGAGCATTTCGATCATCCTCGCCTGTCTCGGCTGGATGGCCGCGAGCGACGTCTTCGCCCTCAACAAGGAGGAGATCACGGCGCAGGTCACGATCCCGGACGAGGACTTTACCACGAAGCAGATCACTGTCACGGCGGCCGACGGTTCGACCAGTGAGAAGACCGTCAAGGTCGCGAACGTGGGCAAGGTCTCCCAGCTTCTCAAGGACGCCGGCATCATCCAGTACAAGGGCCTTTTCCAGCTCTACTCCTCCATTTCGGACGCTGGCCAGAAGATCGACCCCGGCTCCTACAATCTCTCCACGCAGTACGACTACCGCGCCATCGTCAAAAAGATGCAGTACGGCAGCGACTCGCAGGTCAAGATCAAGGTCATGTTCCCGGAGGGCTACACCGAGGAGGAGATCTTCAAGAAGCTCGAGGAGAACAAGATCTGCTCCTATGACGAGCTCATGGACTGCGCGGCGAACACGGAATTCAGCTACAAATTCCTCGACGGCATCCCAATGGGCGACGCCAAGCGGCTCGAGGGCTTCCTCTTCCCGGACACCTACGAGTTCTATCAGGGCATGACGCCCGAGGCCGCGATCGACATTTTCCTCAAGACCTTCCACTCGAAGCTCACCGCCGAGATGTGGCAGATCGCGGACCAGAAGAAGCTCTCCATGCGCGAAGTCGTGAACATCGCGTCCATGATTGAAAAGGAAGCGGCGAACGACGACGAGCGCGCGATCATCGCAAGCGTCATCTACAACCGCATGAAGGCGGGCATGCCGCTCGGCATTGACGCAACGATCCAGTATGTCCTGCCCGAGCACAAGGAAACGCTCACAGATGAGGACCTCAAAATCGACAGCCCCTACAACACCCGCACGAACAAGGGTCTGCCGCCCACGCCGATCGCAAGCCCCGGCATGGCCTCCATCACGGCGGCGCTCAAGCCCGCCGTCACGAATTACTACTACTACGCGCTCGACCAGGCCACAGGAAAGCACAAGTTCTTCACGAACTCCAGCGCCTTCAACGCCTTCGTTGCAACGCAGAGCTACTGATCCGCAGCACACACGCGGGGGACGGCCGCAGCCGT
>JAKOSQ010000063.1 GCA_029777215.1 Bacillota bacterium | reverse complement strand
CTTTTCGATCGTCAACGCCCACTACGTCCGCAGCCGGGCCGCCGATTTTTCGGACGAGATTCGCGCGGCGCAGCAGCTCTGTGCCGGAGGCGAGGACAAGCGGGCCGCAAAATCTGTTTCCGACTCGCTCGACGGCTGGCTCGAATGGCGCAAGTACGCGCACATCATGCTCCGCCACAGCGAGGTCGACGGCGTCACCGAGGCGTATTACGACCTGCTCGCGGAGCTGCAGAGCAGCGACGGGGAGACCGCGCCCGCGGCCTTCGGCAAGGTCGAGCAGAAGCTCCACAACATTGCCGACATGGAGCAGATGTCGATCGGGTCGATCCTCTAATTTTTCTTGTCGATGAGCTTTTGCAGCTCCTCGAGGAAGGTGTTGACGTCCTTGAACTGGCGGTAGACCGAGGCGAAGCGGACATAGGCGACTTCGTCGATGTCCTTGAGGCGGGTCATGACCATTTCACCGATCTCGGTGGTCGAGACCTCGCGCTCGAGCGAATTTTGCAGCTCCTGCTCGATCTCGTCCGTGATCTTTTCAAGGGCGTCGACGGAGACGGGCCTCTTTTCGCAGGCGCGCAGCATGCCGTTCATGATCTTGATCTTGTCGAAGGTCTGGCGGCTGCCGTCTCTTTTGACGACGATGAGCGGCAGGCGTTCCATGATCTCATAAGTCGTGAAGCGTTTGCCGCAGGCGAGGCATTCTCTGCGGCGGCGGATGGTCGCGCCCTCCTCCGCGGGACGTGAGTCGATGACCTTGCTCTCAAGGTAGCCGCAATACGGACATCTCATGGATGATCCCCCTTATATAAATATGAAATGATATGCAATCCTATTTCGGTATTTTAGCACACTATCGTCCTAAGCGCCACACTTATTTGTGCGACGGACAAATTATTCACGATTTTTTAACTATATATAGACCCGCGCGCGTTCATTCGCCTTTTTCCGGCGTTTCCGGCGCGAGCAGCGCCAGCAGCTGCTCGCGGGAGTAAAGCGCGTTTAAAACGTCGAGCAGGGCGTTTGGCGCGAGCCTTTCCGGCAGTCCAAGCTTTTGCAGAAGCGCCGCGCGCCGCGCGGCGCTGTCCGGCCGCCCGGAGAGGCCGAACGCATAAAGCTCCGCCTTCGTCAGCCGGGGCGCGGGAACGCGCTGCGTCGCCAAGGCGGTCACGCCCGCGCGCTCGAGGGCCGCGAGCAGCACCTCGGGCTTCATGCCCTCAACGCCAAGCTTGCCCTCCTTCCCGGGCCGCGCCTTGCGCTTTTCCTTGCCGCGCACATCCGGGATGTAGGCATGCTTCACCCTTGCGGGATCGATCGCGCCCTTGAGGAAATTGCGGATCACAAAGCCCGCGCCGTCGCTGTCCGTGAGGACCACCAGGCCGCGCTCGTCGGCGAGTCTGCGCAGCAGCGCAAGCTTTTCCGCATTCGAAAACACGCCGAAGCCGTCCGTCTCGACGATCGTCGCGTCGACAAGCTGGGAGAGCGTGTTTTTGTCGTAGCGGCCCTCAACGACGATCACCTCGTCAATGTGGATCATGCCGCCTCCCCCGCCGCGATGCGCAGCAGCAGCTCCGTCAGAAGCTCCTCGTCGTCCTCGCCGGAGCTCTTCATGCGGTAGTCGCACTCGCAGCACAGCTCGACCGCGCGGGCGAGCTGCGGCGTCGTAAAGCCGCGCGCCGCGCGCAAAAGCTTTTCCGCGATGAAGCTCATTTTGAGGTTGCAGGCCTTCATGACAAAGTCTGCGCCCTTTTTCTCGTCGAGCGCGACGCGCGCGACATAGAGCCGGCGCATCTGCCCGCCGATCAGGGCCAGCAGCATGATCGGGTGGCTGTCCCCCGCCGCGAGCAGGTCCGCGAGCATGCCCGCCGCCGCGTCGTAATTTTTCTCTGCGAGCCGGTCGGTCATCGCAAAAACGTCCGCCTCCGGGATGTGCTGGGCGAGGCGGTCGATGTCCTGCGCGGTGATCTCCTCCCCGGCGGCGCCTCCGGCGATCTTTTCGATCTCCGGCACGAGCCGGGTCATGAGCTCGCCCGAGGTGAAGATGAGCTTTTCGCAGTTCGCGCGGCTGATCTTCTTGCCGAGCGCGTCAAAGCGCCGGGCGATCCAGCCGACGAGCTGGCTCTGCGGCTGCGTCGTGAATTCAATGGCATTACCGAACTTTTTGAGGCTTTTCACGAACGAGAGCCTGCCGTCCGGCGAGACGCCCTCCGGCGGCAGCAAAACGACCGTGCAGGTCTCCGGGATGTCCGAAAGGACGTCGAGCAGGGCCGTCGCCGGGTCCTTTTTGTTGTTTTTTGCCGTCTTTTTGCCCGTGGGCGGCTCGCCGCCGTCCTCGTCGCTCTGCGCGCCCTTCATGGCGTTCGGGTCAAAGCCGCGGACCTCCACGAAGGAGCGGTCGCCGAGGAAGGGCAGCGCATCGACCGCCTGCGAGAGCACCTCAAGATCGAAGCTCTCGCCCGACAGTCGGTGGTAATTGAAGTCGTCCGCCCCGCCCGAGAGGCAGGTCTTTTTGAGCTCGGAAAAAAAGCTCTCGCGCAGGTAGTCCTCCTCGCCCCAGAGCAGATACAGCCGCTCCGGGCCGTTTTCGCGCAGCGCGCGGATAAGCGCGCCGTAATCCGTTTTTTCCGTTTTTCCGGCGGGTCTCTTAGCCATTTTTGCGCTCCTTTTCGTCTGTCGGGATCGTGATATTTCCGAGCTGGTCCGTCCGCAGGACCGTCATGTTGGCCGCGGCGAAACGCGCGAGCGTGTCCGGGTCGGGGTGGCCGTAGCTGTTGTAGCCGACGGAGACGATCGCCGTCTCCGCGCGCAGGGCCTGCAAGATTGCCTCGCCGCTGCCGTGCTTCGAGCCGTGGTGCGCCGCGACGAAGACCTCCGCGTCCGGCAGCGTGTGCGTTTTCAAAAAGCGCGTCTCATCCGAAATCGTCGTGTCGCCCGGGACGAGCGCTTCAAAATCGTCTTTCTTTTCAAGAAACAGCAGCGCCTGTTCCTCCTGGCTGAGGACCGCATAGGCGTCGATCGTCAGTGCTCCGGTCTGCAGCTCGGTGTCCTCATCGAGGGTGTAAACCTTCGTGCCGCGCTTTGCTGCCATGTCGAGAAGCTTTTGGCGGACCGGCTTGTCCTCTCCCCCGTCCGGCAGCACCAGACAGCGGACCCGGCAGCGGGCGAGCAGGCGCTCCGCGCCGTTGCAGTGGTCATCGTCAAAGTGCGTGAGCGCGAGGACGTCCACCGTCTCGCGGCCGCGCCCGAGCAGCCAGGCAGCCGCCGTGTCGCCGGCGTTCGAGAGTTTTCCGCGCCCGCCGCAGTCGGTGACAACGGTCGTCCTGCCGGCGGTCATCACAAGGCACTCGCCCTGTCCGACATCGAGCGCCGCGAAGCTGCCAGGCTCGCGCGCGGCCGAGCGCTCCGTCCAGACGATCAGACAGCACAGCGAGATGACCGCGAGGCAGGTCGGTGTGACGGGGCGGAAGTGTTTGTCTCTTTTTAAGACATAAAACAAAATAAAGATCGCGTAAACCGCGATAATCCACCACGCAAAGGCGTTGTTGTTTGTATAGACCGCGCCGTAGGGCACTTCCGCTGCGACACGCACAACCGCGAGGATGAACGAGGCGAACAGACCCGTCGCCGCGCCGACAAGCTTCCCGGCGGGGAGCCAGAGCGCGCCGAAGGCACAGGCAAAGTAGCCGAGCAGAAACGCCGCTGTAATGGCCCAGAAGATGAGAATGTTCACGAGGATGCCGATGAGCGAGACATAGCCGAAATACAGCGCCGAGATTGGCGTCGAAAAAACGATCGCGCCGAGCGTCGCGGCGAGGGCGGCGTCCACCTCCGTCAGCGCGCGCTTGCCGAAGCGCTGCAGGCGCGAGCCGTCCGAGTGCTTGCCGGTGCGGGCGCGGTGCGCTCCTTCAAGGCCCTTGTAGACAGCCGGTGTGATCGTGAGGATGCCGAGAGTCGCGGCAAAGGTGAGCTGCAGGCTGACCGACGCGCAGGCGTAGGGGTTCAGCGCCAGCATGACGGCGAGCACCGCCGTCAGCGAGGTGAGCGAGTCGTTCTGCCGGTGCAGCAGCGGGGCCAGCAGCACAAAAAGGTACATGAACGCCGCGCGGAGGACCGACGGCGTCGCCCCCGCGAAGGGCACGAAAAAGAGGATGACCGCAATGCTCACCCATGAGGCCGTCCGCTTGCGGCGGACGAGCAGCCGGATGAAGCCAACGAGAAACGCGACGTTCATCCCCGACACTGCGACGACGTGCAAAATGCCAGCCTTCGCCATCTGCGAATAGAGCAGGGCGTCCGAATACAGGAGCTTCGTATCTCCTGTCAGGAGACCCGTCATGAGCGCGACGGTTGCCGGCGAATAGACCTTTTCGCAGAGGGTCTTCACCGTATTGGCCAGACGTTTGGGAAAATAACGCAGCGAATTTTCTCCCTTTGAGAGAATAATCGTGTCGTCCTTCGCGTATGCGGATATCCAGACATCCTCCGCGTTGAGCGCGGCATAGGG
>JAKOSQ010000062.1 GCA_029777215.1 Bacillota bacterium | reverse complement strand
TCCTCTGTGTTAAAGCCGAGGATGACGGTCGGATGCTTCCCCGCCGCGATGAGACGCTTTGCCAGCAGATACAGCGGCGGCGCGCCGACGCCGCCCGCGAGCAGCAGCGGGTGCTCGCCGGACTTTTCAATGTCAAAGCCGTTGCCGAGCCGCGTCAGAATGTCCAGCGTCTCGCCGGGGTTGACCTCGCTCAGGTGGTCCGTGCCGCCGCCGACGACCTTGTAGATCAGCGTGAGGCTGTCCTCCGAAACGTCGCAGATCGAGATCGGCCGGCGCAGATAAAAGCCCGGCAACTCGATGTTGACGAACTGTCCCGGTCTGCTGTCCTCGCCGGGCGTGCCGCATAAATTCATTATGTAAACCGAATCCGTCAGCGCGTCGTTGTACTCGACCGTAAAAAATTTGTCTTCCATTATCTTTTCCTTTCCTCCTCCCAGACCGCCTCGCCGCCGACCATCGTCAGCAGGCAGCGGCCATTCACGCGCCAGCCCTCAAAGGGGGTGGCTCGGCCCATCGTCTGAAATTCTGCCGGGTCGACCGCGTACTTGCCGCAGAGGTCGAAGACCGTCAGATCGGCGGGGTTTCCGACTGCGAGCGGTGTGCCGAGGCCGAAAATGCGCATCGGCGCGTCGTGCAGCAGGTCGATGAGCTTTTCCAGTGTGATGACGCCCGGTTTTACCAGCTCCGTGTACAGCACCGGGAAGGCTGTCTCCAGTCCGACGATGCCGTTTTTCGCGCCCCGCAGACCGCCGGCTTTTTCTTCAGCTGAGTGCGGCGCGTGGTCGGTCGCAATTATGTCAACCGTACCGTCCCAAATGCCTTCGAGCAGCGCGTCGCGGTCCTCGCGCGCGCGCAGCGGCGGGTTCATTTTGAAGCGGCCGTCGTCGACGAGGTCCTCGTCGCAGAGGGTCAGGTAGTGCGGGGCCGTCTCGCAGCTCACATCGATGCCATCACGCTTAGCCGTGCGGATGAGCGCCACGCTTTCCTTCGTCGAGATGTGGCAGACGTGGTAGCCGCAGCCGGTTTTGCGCGCGAGGGCGAGGTCGCGCGCGACCATCCGCCACTCGCTCTCGGACGAAATGCCCGGCAGACCGTGCGACCGGGCAAATGCGCCGTCGTGGACGCAGCCGCTGTGCAGCAGCGCGTTCACCTCGCAGTGTGCGACGATGCGCTTGCCAAGCGACTTCGCCTTTACCATCGCCGCCTCCATCAGTTCGTCCGACTGCACGCCGACGCCGTCGTCCGAAAACGCGCAGACCAGCGGCGCGAGCTCGTCCATCGCCGAGAGTGCTTCGCCCCTTTCCCCCGCCGTGATGCTGCCGTAAGGATAGACATGCACGCGCGCGTCGCGTCGGATCGCGTGCAGCTCCGGGACAAGCGTCTCGGCGCTGTCCGGCACCGGGTTCAGGTTCGGCATCGCGCAGACGCTCGTGTATCCCCCGCGCGCCGCCGCCGCCGTACCTGTCGCAATGGTCTCCTTATAAGAAAATCCCGGCTCTCTCAGATGAACATGCACATCTGTGAAACCGGGAAAAACAAAACAATTGTCGAAGGGAGAAACAGAGACGCCGGGAAAAAGCGGAAGCTCGGCGGCAATGGAAGCGATCCTGCCGTCCTCGATCAGAATGTCCTTTTTGAAAAAAGCGCCGTCTTCATAGACCTGCGCGCCATGGATGATGCAGTTCATGCCCCGTCCGCCTTTCTTCATTTCGTTGTATGATACCACGCCGGGCCGGGCCTGTCAACGGGGAAATTGGGCAAAAAACGCTTTTGCATAAAAGTGCCTTTCAGCGTTTTCACAGAAAACGGGAGACTGCCAGAGCAGTCTCCCGCGAATGCTTATTCCGCTTTTTCGATGTGGTGGCAGGCCGCCCAGTGGCCCTTTTCGATCTCCTTGAATTCCGGCACAGACTGCTTGCACTCCTCCGTTGCGAAGGGGCAGCGGGTGTGGAAACGGCAGCCGGTGGGCGGATTGATCGGGCTGGGGATGTCGCCCTCGAGCACGATGCGCTGGCGGTGGCGGTTGGCCTCGGGGTCCGGCACCGGCACGGCGGAGAGCAGCGTCTTCGTGTAGGGGTGCAGCGGGTGCTTGTTGAGCTCATAGCTCTCGCCGAGCTCGACGAGGGAGCCGAGGTACATGACGCCAATGCGGTTGGAGATGTGGCGGACGACGGAGATGTCGTGCGCGATGAAGAGATAGGTCAGACCCATGCTCTCCTGCATGTCCTCGAGCATGTTGACGATCTGGGACTGGATCGAAACGTCCAACGCGGAGATCGGCTCGTCGCAGACGATGAATTCGGGCTTGACGGCGAGGGCGCGGGCGATGCCGACACGCTGCTGCTGGCCGCCGGAAAATTCGTGCGGGAAGCGGTTGGCGTGCTCGGTGTTGAGGCCGACGCTCGCAAGCAGGTCCTTGATTATTTCCTCGCGCTCAGCCTTGTTTTTGGAGAGCTTGTGGATGTCTATGGCCTCTCCGATGATCTCACCGACGGTCATACGCGGGTCAAGCGAGGCGGACGGGTCCTGGAAGATGATCTGCATTTTGCGGCGGTACGGCAGCATGTCGACCGCGCATTTTTTGGATTTGTGCGTGAGCGGCTTGCCGTCCGCACCGAGGACGGCCTTGCCCTCATGGTCGAGGGTCGGGACGTCAAAATTGCCGCTGTCGAAGATCGGGCGTCCGTCGTAAATGATGCGGCCGGAGGTCGGCTCGTGCAGGCGGAGAATGGTGCGGCCGAGGGTCGTCTTGCCGCAGCCGGACTCGCCGACGAGACCGAGGGTCTCGCCCTTTTTGATCTCCAGAGAGACGTTTTCAACGGCCTGGACGCCGGGGCCCTTCATGCCGGAGACCGGGAAATACTTGCGCAGGTTCGTGACTTGGAGAAGCGTCTTGTCTTCCATAATTACTGCTCCTCCTTTTTATCCATCTGGTCTTTCACGCGGAGCCAGCAGGCGCTGCGGTGCTTTTCACCGACCTCGACATAGGGCGGCATTTTCTTGAGGCAGACCTGCATGCAGCTCTCGCAGCGCGGCGCGAAGGGGCAGCCGTCCGGCGGATTGAGCATGTCGACAGGCGTACCTTCGATCGGCACAAGGCGCTCGTAGCTGTCCGCGTCGACGCGCGGCATGGAGCGGAGAAGACCCAGGGTGTAGGGGTGGGCGGGCTTGTAAAAGATGTCGTCCACCGGGCCCTGTTCGACGATGCGGCCCGCATACATGACGGAGACCTTGTCGCAGATCTCGGCGACAACGCCGAGGTTGTGGGTGATGAAAATAATGCCCATGCCGGTTTTTTTCTGGATGGACTTCATGAGCTCCAGGATCTGTGCCTGGATGGTAACATCGAGTGCAGTGGTCGGCTCGTCGGCGATGAGGAGCTTCGGCGAGCAGATGAGGCCCATCGCGATCATGACGCGCTGGCGCATGCCGCCGGAGAATTCGTGCGGATACTGGCTCATGCGCTTTTCGACGTTGTTGATGCCGACGAACTCGAGCATTTCCATGGCGCGCTTTTTCGCGTCCTCGTTGGAGATGTCCTTGTTGTGGGCCTGCAGCGCTTCGACGAGCTGGTTTCCGATCGTGTAAACGGGGTTGAGGCAGGTCATCGGGTTCTGGAAGATCATTGCGACCTTATTTCCCCGGAAATCTGTCATCTGGTCCTTGTTGAAAGATAGTACGTCCTCCCCCTCAAAGGTAATGGAGCCGCCGATGACCTTGCCGGGGGACTGCAGAAGACCCATGATTGAGTAGGCTTCGACGCTCTTGCCGGAGCCAGACTCGCCGACGATGCCCATAACCTCGCCCTTTTCGAGCTCGTAGGAGATGCCGCCGACGGCCTTGACCTCGCCTGCCGGCGTGAAGAAGGAGACCTTCAGATCCTTGACTTCGAGCAGCTTCTTGTCGTTTTCGTTATCCAAAGTGCTTCCTCCCTTCTCATTTCTTCAGACGCGGATCGAGCGCATCGCGCAGGCCGTCGCCGAAGAGGTTAAACGCCAGAATCATGATGCTCAGAATGAGCGCCGGGATCACGAGGCGATAACCGTAGGTCTGAACGCCGCTGAGCGCGTCCGAGGCCATGGAGCCGAGACTCGTCATCGGCGCGGAAACGCCGACGCCGAGGTAGCTGAGGAAGGACTCGAGGAAGATCGCGGACGGGATCTGCAGGCAGGTCGTAACGACAATCTGGCCGACGCAGTTCGGCAGCAGATGGTGTTTGATGATGCGGCCGGAGCTTGCGCCGAGGGCCTTGGCGGCGGTGACAAACTCCTGCTCCTTGAGCTGGAGGATCTGGCCGCGGATGATACGGGCCATTGTGACCCAATACAGAAGACCGAAGGCGATGAACATCGAAATGAGGTTCGGGCCCATAACGCCGACGAGATTGTTCCAGAAACCGTGTCCGCTGTCCTTGAACGCGATGAGCGCGGGCTGCAGCGTGACGGAGATGAGCAAAACGAGCAGAATTTCGGGGATCGAATAGATCAGCTCCGCGATACGCATCATGATGGTATCGGTGAGGCCTCCGAAGAAGCCGGAGATTGAGCCGTAGAGCGAACCGATGATGAGAACCAGCAGGGCGGCGAAGATGCCGACGAGCATCGAAACGCGGGTGCCGACCATGGTGCGGACGAGAATGTCGCGACCGTTTTTATCGGTGCCGAAGACGTGCGGGAAAACCTTTTCACCGCTTTCGATCCGCTTGAGTTCGTCGGTCGAATAACCAAACCACTCTTTGTGGATGTTGTTCTCCTTCATGAAGGAATTAATGTCCCCCGTGGAGGTGCTGACCTGCGCGGTGATCTTGGCCTTTTCAATGGAGGTGAGCTTGGAGCCCTTCTCCTTTTCGGCCTTCGCGAGCGCGGTTTCGAGACGCGCGGCGTCATCGCCGTTGTTGAAGCTGTCGATGAGCTCCTGATCCTTGAGCGAGTAGTGCCAGGGGTAGAGGTTCTCCGCGCCATTGTTGAAGTCGGCGTAGCCGTAAGGGACGACGACGGGGCCGACAAAAGCGAAGAGAATGAGGAAGATGATGACGCCGAGGGCGACCATCGCGACCTTGTTCATTTTGAGACGTCTCCAGGCGTCCTTCCAGTAGGAGGTGCTGGGACGCTCCTGAATGAAGGCTTCCTTCTGTGCGTCGGATGCGGGGTCGAAATCCTCCGGCGTCAGCTCGAGAAGATTGTCAATGTTCGGCTGCATGGTGCCGAATTTTGCGCGTTTGAAGTTATTATCCATCGTCAGTTCTCCCCTCCCGCAAGCTCAATGCGCGGATCGACCACGTGATAGAGGATATCCACGACGAGGTTCATAAGGATAATAAAGGATGCGAGGAAAATGGTGGTTCCCATGATTACCGGATAGTCGCGCGCGAGGATGCTCTGCACGAAGTAGCGGCCAAGTCCGGGGATGGAGAAGACCTTTTCAATGACGAAGCCGCCGCAGAAGACGAACGCGATCTCCGGCCCGAGGAACGTGATCACCGGGATGAGCGCGTTGCGCAGCGCGTGCTTGAAGATGATGCGGTTCGTCGTGAGGCCCTTTGCGCGGGCAGTTTTGATGTAGTCCTGGCCGAGGGCGTCGAGCATGGAGCTTCGCGCCTGACGCGCCGTGTAGCACATCGGATAGAGACCGAGGGCGAACGCGGGCATTACGTAGGACTTCGCGCCGAGTGAGGCGTCGAAAATCGTCGGGAAAATGCGCGTGGAGGCATTTGCGCCGGCGAACCGCTCAATGAGCAGGGATGCAATGACGAAGCTTGGGATCGACACGCCGATCGTACAGATGACGCGCAGCAGACTGTCGACCCAGGTGCCTCGCTTATAGGCCGCGATACAGCCCAACGGGACGCCCACGATGATGGCCCACAAAAGCGCGAAGAAGCCGACCTTCGCCGAGACCGGGAATTTCTCCTTGATAATGTCCACGACCGGACGGTTTTTCTGCATCTTGAAGGAGACGCCCATGTCTCCCTGGCAGACGTTCTTGAGATAGATGCCGAGCTGAGCGACGAGCGGCTTGTCGAGACCATATTTTTCGTTGAGTGCCTGGATGGTCTGTGCCGAGAGCGCTTTTTCACTCGACCACGGACCGCCGGGGATGCTGTTCATCAATAAAAAGGTCAGACTTGCAATGACAAGCAGCGTGAGTATCGCCCAGCCGAGCCTTTTTAAGGTGTACTTTGCCATATCTTCACTTCCTGTTTTCTGTGTCATGAATTTTCCGCGGATTAGCGTTAGTCCGCTTCGGAAAATCGGGAACATTCTTTAAGATATTATATCAAATCGACAGTAGAGTCAAGGACTTCGTGCAAATTCGCCTTGCAAATTAAAGAGTTTTTGCGTAAATAATGGTATAATGAGGTAATAATCAAGCGGATTGCTGATTTAAAGCGATACCCAATAAAATAAATGAAGGCTTTCTTGCAGACGGGAGCGAAGCGTGCGTCATTTTTAGCGCCTGTCTTGCACATTATGACAGCCCAAAATCGAGGCTCCGGAGCCGGAAAAAGCATATCGACGACCGGGG
>JAKOSQ010000009.1 GCA_029777215.1 Bacillota bacterium | reverse complement strand
TGTTCGCGACCGTCAATAAAGAAAAACTGACCATGTCCATCGACGTCGAGTTCCGCCGTCCGACCATCGCCGCCGAGCGCCACACGATCGAGGGCCGCATCTGCGCCGAATACGGGCTCGCGAGCGTCGTGATAAGCGACAAGAGCGAACGTCCCGCGCCCGCCGCGAAGCCGAAAAAGAAGGACGCCGCCGGCCCCGCCGGCGCGCCTGTCCCGCAGGCGGAGCTCGTTCCCGGCGACCTGCTGTACGGCAAGGGCATCCGCGGCGAGATCGTCAAAATGAGCGAGCTCTCCGCCGAGTCCGGCCCCGTCGTCGTGCGCGGCGAGGTCTACATGGTCGAAAACCGCGACATCCAGAAGACCGGCGCGTGGGTCCTCTGCATCGAAATGACCGACTACACCGGTTCCATCCGCGTGACCGGCTACTTCAAAAAGCCGGAGGACAAGGAGGCCCTTTCGCGCATCAAAAAGGGCATGTACCTCACGGTCTACGGCGTCTGCGCCTACAACCGTTACGACGAGGACATCGTCATCGAGCCGAAAAGCGTCCAGCTCGCGCAAAAGCCGACGCGCAAGGACAAGGCCCCGGAGGGGGAAAAGCGCGTCGAGCTCCACCTCCACACCCGCTATTCGACGCTCGACGCCCTCACGGACCCGACGGACGCGGTCAAGCGCGCGGCGAAGTGGGGCCACCGGGCCATCGCGATCACCGATCACGGCGTCGCGCAGGCGTTCCCGGAGATGTGGCACGCGGGCGAGAAGGCCGGCATCAAGATCGTCTACGGCGTCGAGGGCTACTACCTCAACGACGTCGACGACAAGCTCGTTTTCTACGGCGAGCCGAACGGTCCCCTCGATCAGGAATTCTGCGCCTTCGACACCGAGACGACCGGCCTTTCCGCGAATGACGACCGCATGACCGAGATCGGCGCGGTCATCATGAAGGGCAGCGAGGTTTTAGCGCGCTTCCAGACCTTCGTGAACCCGGAGCGTCACATTCCGCCCGACATCACCGAGCTCACCGGCATTACGGACCGCGACGTCTTCGACGCCCCGTCCGAGAGCGAAGCCATGCAAAAATTTCTCGAATTCGCCGGGGACCGTCCGCTGGTCGCGCACAATGCAGAGTTCGACATCGGCTTTCTGCACGCGACGGCGTGCCGCTGCGGCATCGATTTCGACCCCGTTTTTTTCGACACGCTGACGCTTTCACAGGCCCTGCTGCCGGACATGAAGCGCTTCAAATTGGACCTCGTGACGGATCGCCTCGGCCTGCCCACCTTCAACCACCACCGCGCGGACGATGACGCCCTCGCCTGCGGCCGCATCATGGCAAAGCTCCTCGACATGCTTAGAGAGCGCGGCATCACGCAGCAAAGCGAGATCGAAGCGTACACCCGCGCCGAGCGCAACGCGCATCCGCGCCCCCAGCGCTTAAAGCACATCATCTTCCTCGTCCGCAACAAGGTCGGCCTCAAAAATCTCTACGAGATCGTCTCAAAGTCCCATTTGGAGCACTTCAAGAAAAACCCCATCGTGCCGAAAAGCCTGCTGCTGCAATACCGCGAGGGCATCATCGTCGGCTCGGCGTGCGAGGCGGGCGAAATTTTCGATGCCGTCGCCCGAAAAAAGAGCGACGAGGAACTGGAGCGCCTGTGCGGCCTCTACGACTATTTGGAGATTCAGCCGATCTGCAACAACGCCTTTATGCTCGAAAACGGCTCCGCGAAAAACGACGAGGACCTCCGGGACTTCAACCGCCGCATCGTCGCGCTGGGCGAAAAATTCGGCAAGCCCGTCGTCGCGACTGGCGACGTCCACTTCCTCGACCCCGAACAGGAGGTCTACCGCCGCATCCTGCTCGCGGGCCGCGGCTTTCAGGACGCCGACCGTCCGATGCCGCTGTATTTCAAGACGACCGACGAAATGCTCGACGAGTTCGCCTATCTGGGCGAGGACAAGTGCCGCGAGGTCGTCGTGACGAACCCGAACGCCATCGCGGACGAGTGCGAAAACATTGTCCTGCTGCCGAAGGACCTCTACCCACCGAAGATCGAAAATTCCGCCGAGGACCTCAAAAACCTCGTCTACGACAAGATGCATGAGCTCTACGGCGAGAACCCCGACCCGCGCATCACCAAGCGCATCGAGGAGGAGTTCTACGGCGACAACCCGCCCGACGAAAACGGCAACATCGACCCCGAGAAAAAGTCCGGCATTCTGGGCCGCGGCTACGACGTCATCTACATGTCGGCCCAAAAGCTCGTCAAGGACTCGAACGACCACGGCTACCTCGTCGGTTCGCGAGGCAGCGTCGGCTCGTCGCTCGTTGCGTACATGTCCGGCATCACGGAGGTCAACGCCCTGCCGCCGCACTATCTCTGCCCGAAATGCAAGCACTGCGAGTTTGAGGAGGGCACGGAGTATGGCTGCGGCGCGGACATGCCCGACAAGGATTGCCCGGACTGCGGCACAAAGATGAAAAAAGAGGGCTTTAACATCCCATTCGAGACCTTTTTGGGCTTCGGCGGCGACAAGGTCCCCGATATCGACCTCAACTTCTCCGGCGAGTATCAGGGCCGCGCGCACCAGTACACGCGCGAGCTCTTTGGCCGGGACCACGTCTTCAAGGCCGGCACCATCGGCACGCTGGCCGAAAAAACGGCCTACGGCTACGTCAAAAATTACCTCAACGAGCGCGAGATCAAGGTCACGAAGGCGGAGGAAAACCGCCTCGCGCAGGGCTGCGTCGGCGTCAAGCGCACGACGGGCCAGCACCCCGGCGGCCTCGTTGTCATCCCGCAGGACATGGACGTCACTGATTTCTGCCCCGTCCAGCACCCGGCGGACGACCCGGACAGCGACATCATCACGACCCATTTCGAGTACCACAGTATGGAGGCAAACCTCCTCAAGCTCGACGAGCTGGGCCACGATGACCCGACCATGATCCGCATGCTCGAAGACGCCACCGGCGTCGACGCGCGGCAGATCCCCCTTGACGACCACGACACCATGAGCATTTTCAAGTCCCCGAAGGTGTTGGGCCTGCCCGACGACGACCCCGTCATTGGCAAGACCGGCACCATCGGCATCCCGGAGTTCGGCACGAACTTCACCCGCCAGATGCTTGTCGACACCCAGCCGGACAAATTCGCGACCCTCGTGCGCCTTTCGGGTTTCTCCCACGGCACGGACGTCTGGAACGGCAACATCCACGACCTCGTCGTCAATAAGGTCGCGGACGTCAACGACTGCGTCGGCTGCCGCGACGACATCATGCTCTACCTCATGGACAGGGGCATCGAGCCGAAACGCGCCTTCAAATTCATGGAGGCCGTCCGCAAAAACTTCATCCGCAAGGGCAAGCCCTGGCCGGAGGGCATCGTCGAGGAGATGCAGGGGCACGGCGTCCCGGAGTGGTACATCGAGTCCTGCCGCAAAATTCAGTACCTCTTCCCGAAGGCCCACGCGGTCGCCTACGTCACGATGGCCTTCCGCATTGCCTATTTCAAGGTCCATTATCCGCTCGCGTACTACAGCTGCTACTTCTACCGCCGCAGCCAGAAGGATGCCTTCGACGCGGCGCTGATGACCCGCGGCATCGAACCTGTGCGGCGCAAAATTCGCGAGATCAACGAGGACCCCAAGCCCTCGGCCAAGGACAGCGACACGCTCACGACACTTGAAGCGGTGTATGAGTTTTACATGCGCGGCTTCAGCTTTGCAAAAATGGATATCTACAAATCCCACGCGATCAAATTCGAGATCGAGGGCAAGACCCTCATCCCGCCCTTCGTCGCGATCGCCGGGCTCGGCGAGACGGCGGCAAACGACCTCATGGCGGCCCGCGAGAGCAAGGACCACTTCATCTCCATCGAGGAGCTCTCGGCGGCCTGTCCGAAAGTCAGTACCGCGCATCTGCAGCAGTTAAAAGAACTCGGCGCGCTCGGCGACATGCCCGAGACGAGCCAAATGAGCCTATTTTAAAAAAAAGAAGCGGCGTAAGCCGCTTCTTTTTTTATAGTGCGTTCACCGCGTCCGCCAGACGCTTCAGTGCCTCTTCGAGCGTCGCGCGGGGACAGGCGGCGTTCAAACGCTGGAAGCCCTCGCCGCCCTTGCCGAACATCGGGCCGTCGTCGAACCAGAGGCCGGCATTGCAGTACATGAAGTCGTCGAGCGCCTTCGGCGCCATGCCGAGGCCCCGGCAGTCGAGCCAGAGAAGGTAGGTCCCCTCCGGCTCCACGAGCTTCACCTGCGGGATGTGCGCGGCGAGATAGTCCCGCACAAGGGCAATGTTTCCCTCGAGATAGTCCTTGAGCTGGGCGAGCCAGTCCGCGCCGTACTCATAGGCCGCCTGACAGGCGGTGACGCCGAGGATGTTCGGCCCGCCGTAACCCGTTTTGCCGACCTCGCGCTTGAACGCCTCGCGCAGCGCCTCGTTCGAGATGAAAATGTTCGACGCCTGCAGGCCTGCGAGGTTGAAGGTCTTGCTCGGCGCGGTGCAGGTGAGCGTCATGTCCGCAAAGGCGGGGCTGATCGAAGCAAAGACCGTGTGCGTGTGGCCGGGGCGGACAAAGTCTGCGTGGATCTCGTCCGCGATGACCTTCACGCCCTGGCGCAGGCAGATTTCGCCCATGCGCGTAAGCTCGTCCCTGGTCCAGACCCGGCCCACTGGGTTGTGCGGACTGCAGAGGATGAAGGCTTTGACGCCCTCCTCCTCGATCGTGCGCTCGAAATCATCGTAGTCGATGCGGTAGCGGCCGCCTTCAAAAACGAGCGGACTGACCGCAATGCGCCGTCCGTTGTCGCGGATGGCGCGGGCAAACGGGTAGTAGACCGGCTCCTGAATGAGCACCGCGTCGTTTTCGCCCGTCAGCGCGCGGACGGCGTTGTAGACGGCGAAGACGACGCCCGGCGTCTCCACCAGCCACTCGCGCTGAGGCTTCCATGAGAAGCGCTCTGAGTACCAGCGCTGCAGCGGGGCGAAATAGGCCTCGTTCGTGAAGTCGCCGTAGCCGTAAATGCCGTGGGCCACGCGCTTTTGCAGCGCTTCCACGACCTCCGGCGGGGCGGGAAAGTCCATGTCCGCCACCCAGAGCGGCAGCAGCTCGCCCTCGGCGCCCGTGAGCCCGGCGTATTTCGCGGCGTCCGTGCCGTAGCGGGAGACCTGCGTGTCAAAATCGTATTTCATGCGTTTTCCTCCGTGCCTGCAATGGTGATCTCGCCCGCGAGATTGGTCGCGAAAATGTGCCGGATCTCGTCGAGCCTGTCCGTTTGGCCGAGCGCCCACATGAGCTTCGTGACCGCCGCCTCGGTGGTCATGTCAAGGCTCGGGATGGCCCCCGTCGCGAGCACCCGCCGGCCCACCTCATAGAGCGAAAAGTCGCTCTGCTCATAAAGACACTGGCTGCAGAGCACCACGGCGACGCCGCTGTCGACGAGCCGGCGGATCGGGGCGGAGAGGTCACGCCGCAGATAGTGCAGCCCGCCCGCGCCGAAGGTCTCGAGCACGATGCCTCGGTAGCCCATCTCGCCGAGACGGTCCAAAATCGCGGGGTTCGTGCCGGGAATGAGCTTCAAAAGAAAGACGTCCGTCGAGAGCGCGTCTTTCAAAACGCAGCCGCCCGGCCCCGGCTCGACGCGGTCAGCGAGCAGGCGCACGCCGTCGGCAAAAAACTCGCCCCGGTTGGAGCTGTTGACGCTCTCGAAGGCGTCGAAGCCCATCGTCCGCACCTTGACGGCGCGGCAGCCGCGCATGAGCTTGTGGTTGAAGGCGATCGTCACGCCGACGACGTCGTGATCGATGGCCGCGAGCGCGGTGGCAAGGTTGCTCTGCGCGTCCGAAAGAGGGGCCTCGATCGGGATCTGCGAGCCCGTGAAAACGACCGGCTTGTCGAGATTTTGCAGCATGAACGCGAGCATCGAGGCGGTGTAGGCCATGGTGTCCGTCCCGTGCGTGATGACGACGCCGTCGTAGTCCGGCAGCGCCGCATAGACCGCGCGGGCGATCGTCTGCCACTCCTCGGGCTGGATGTTCGACGAGTCGAGGTTCAAAACGACCTGGTAAGTGAGGTCGTAGTATTTTGAAAAGGCGTCCAGCGTGCCCAGAAGCGCGGGGGGAGCGGACTGCGGGGCCATGCCCGCCTCCCCGGTCAAACAGGCGATGGTGCCGCCGGTCGCGAGGATCAAAACTTTTTTCATTTTACGCGCTTCCCTCCCGCCGGCGAAACCGCCGGCGACGCTCTCACCCGTGTTCGCCCGCAAATACGGGCGGATACGCGCGATACAGCGCTTCTATAGCTATGATAGCATATTATACTTTCTGAAACGGAAAATATCAATAAAATTCCCGGCCGGGGTCCGGCGGGCACCGATTTTTTTCACCGCGGTTTGAAGCGCGGCGGGGCGGGCAATAATGGAGGCGAAGAAAAAATTTTCGGGAGGCAGCTATGGAAAACGGCAGCTACAGCCCCCGCCGGACCGTTGAAGGCCGGGGGCTCACCTTTGTCCGCCGCGCGCCCGACGGCCGGACGCTTTCGGAAACGGAGCTCTCCGCCCTCGCCTTGACGAACGACACCATCACGCGCGTCGTCTCGTCGGTGTCGCGGCGCATCGTCGCGGCGGAGGACGGCAGCTTTGACGAAAACATCGTCACGGGCTGAAAAAATGCGGCAGACCGCCGGTTTCGGGGTCTGCCGCGAGCTTTACACAGGAGAAGCGCATGGCAAGGTCAAAAATGAAAAAGATTCGGGATGTCCCCGCCGAGGCGATCCGCGCGGCGCTGTACATCCGCGTCTCCACCGACCGGCAGGCCGAGGAGGGCTACTCCATCGAGGTGCAGACCGAGCGCCTCGAAGCCTACACCAAGACCTTTGACGGCGACGTGCAGTACGAGCTCTACATCGACGACGGCTTTTCGGGTGCGAGTCTCGAGCGCCCCGCGATGCAGCGGCTCATCGCCGACGCCGAAAACGGCGTGGTCACGCACGTCCTTGTTTTGAAGCTCGACCGTCTCTCGCGCTCGCAGAAGGACACGCTCCACCTCATCGAGGACGTCTTTCTGCCGCACAACGTCGCCTTTGTCTCGGTGCAGGAGAGTTTCAACACGGCCACGGCCTTCGGCCGCGCGGTCGTCGGCATCCTCTCGGTCTTCGCCCAGCTCGAGCGGGAAAATATCTATGAGCGCACGCGCAGCGGCATGCAAAAGCGCGTCGAGGCGGGCTACTGGCCCGGCGGGGGCGGCGTGCCTTTTGGCTACGACTACGACCCGGAAAAGGGCATCCTCGTGCCGAACGCGGACGCCGGGACGGTCCGGCAGATTTATGAGCTGTATCTGCAGGGCTACGCCCTGCAGACCATCGCCAACCTGCTCGGACTCAAATATGAAAAGCTCGCCGCGCAGATTCTGCTGCGAAAGACGAACATTGGCATCATCGAATACAACGGCGTTGAATACAAGGGAACCTCTGAATAATCAAAGGTTTCAAACGAGTATTGCATAAAATATCTTCGCATTCCTTTCTGGAAGCACTTTTGGGGCAGCCAAAGCCATATTTCAGCTTCGATTCTATTACTTTTCTGCCAAAAGGGCAGACTTTCCCCTTGTCACGTTTTGGAGAGCCTTTGCCCGGCAATCGCAAGCGAGTATAGATTGGCGCAG
>JAKOSQ010000061.1 GCA_029777215.1 Bacillota bacterium | reverse complement strand
GCGTCCCGGAGGAGAATTTCGAGATCGACCTCACCATCGCGCGCGGACTCGATTACTACACCGGAACCGTCTATGAAACGACGCTGACGGACCACCCGGAGATCGGCTCGGTCTGCTCCGGCGGCCGCTATGACGACCTTGCGGGCTACTACACCGACAAAAAGCTGCCCGGCGCGGGCATCTCCATCGGCCTGACGCGCCTGTTCTATGTTCTCGACGAGCAGGGCATGCTCTCGGACGAGCTATGCACCGCCCCGGCTGACGTGCTCGTGCTGCCGATGACGGAGGACCTCAAAAAGGCCGCCGAGCTCGCGACCGCCTTCCGCGAGGCGGGCATCCGCACGATGCTCTACACGGAAAAGAAAAAGTTCAAGGCCAAGATGAGCTACGCGGACAAGATCAGCGTACCCTTCGCGGCGTTTCTGGGCGAGGACGAGATCGCAAAAAACGAAGTTTCCATCAAAAACATGAAGACCGGCGAGCAGCAGCTGCTCTCCGTTTCGGACGCGATTGCGCTCGTGGCACAGGAGATCGAAAAGCAGAAAGCCGTCAAAGTCATTTCGGAAAAATAAACCGACAGGGGATAGATAAAAATGCAGTCAAGAACACATACCTGCGGACAGCTCCGCTTAGAAAATGCCGGCGCGCGCGTAAAACTCGTCGGCTGGATGGAAAACACGCGCGAGGTTTCCGGAAACCTCACCTTCGTCGTCCTCCGCGACTTTTACGGCACAACCCAGCTCGTCGCCGAGACCGAGGAGATGGTTGCGGCCTTCAAGGATATCACCAAGGAATCCACCATCAGCATCGAGGGCGTCGTCCGCGAGCGCGCGAGCAAGAACCCCAACATGCCGACCGGCGACGTCGAGGTCGTCCCCGACAAGGTCGAGGTGCTGGGCCGCTGCCGCTATAACGAGCTGCCCTTCCAGGTCAACCGCAGCCGCGAGGCGGACGAGGCCACCCGCCTCAAATACCGCTATCTCGACCTCCGCAACCCGGACGTCAAAAAGAATATCATTCTGCGCTCGAATGTCGTCGCGGCCCTGCGCGCGGCGATGATCGACCACGGCTTCATGGAGATCACGACCCCGATCCTCACGGCGTCGTCCCCCGAGGGCGCGCGCGACTACCTCGTCCCGGCGCGCAACCACCCCGGTAAGTTCTACGCCCTGCCGCAGGCCCCGCAGCAGTTCAAGCAGCTTCTGATGACCAGCGGCTTTGACCGTTATTTCCAGATTGCCCCCTGCTTCCGCGACGAGGACGCCCGCGCGGACCGCTCGCCCGGCGAGTTCTATCAGCTCGACATGGAGATGGCCTTTGCCTCGCAAGAGGATGTCTTTGAAATTTTGGAGGACGTGCTGCCGCCGATTTTCGCGAAATACGGCACCTACGACATCGCGTCGAAGGCCCCCTTCCGCCGCATCGCCTATGCCGACGCGATGGAGACCTACGGCTGCGACAAGCCGGACCTCCGCATCGACCTCACGGTCAAGGATGTCACGGCGCTGCTCTCCGACTGCGGCTTCGAGCCGTTCGCCGGCAACGTTGTCAAGGCCGTCGTGGTCGAAGACTTCAAGGAGACGCGCAAGTTCATCGACAAGCTCTGCGCGGACGTCGAGGTGCAGGCGGGCAGCAAGGCCTACTGGTTCCGTCTGGACGACAAGGGCGAGCTCGTCGGCGGCATCTCGAAATTCCTCGCGGAGAAAAAGGACGCGGTCGCCGCGGCGCTGAATTTGCAGCCCGGCTGCTTCGTCGCCCTCTCCGCCGGCAAAAAGACCGCCGCGCAGAAGACCGCCGGCGTTCTCGTAAAGCAGATCGGCGCAGCGGTGCCCGGCCACATGGACAGGGAGCGCTACGAATTTTGCTGGATCGTCGACTTCCCGATGTACGAGATCGGCGAGGAGTCCGGCGAGCTGGAATTCTGCCACAACCCGTTTTCGATGCCGAGCGGTGGCCTCGAGACCCTGCTGAAAGCCGAAAAGGGCGAGCTCGACCCGCTCACGATCACGGCTGACCAGTACGACCTCGTCTGCAACGGCGTGGAGCTCTCCTCCGGCGCTGTCCGCAACCACGACCCGGAGATCATGGTGAAAGCCTTTGAGCTCGTGGGTCTCGGCGAGGACGACGTCAAGGCCAAGTTCCCCGCGATGTACAACGCCTTCTGCTACGGCGCGCCCCCCCACGCGGGCATCGCGCCCGGCGTCGACCGCATGGTCATGCTTTTAGCGGGCGAGGACTCCATCCGCGAGATCATCCCGTTCCCGATGAACAAAACCGCGCAGGACCTCATGATGGGCGCGCCCTCCGAGGTCACGCAAAAGCAGCTCGATGAGCTGCACATCGCGCTCGTGAAGCCCGAGAAAGAATAATGAATTAGAAAGGGGGCAGGCCTTGTGGTATCGAAGATTCGTTCGCTCGGCATCCGGGGCATCGGCGGGTACGAAGTCTCGGTCGAGTGCTTTCTGTCCACGGGCCTGCCTGCCTTTGATATCGTCGGTCTGCCGGACACGGCGGTCAAGGAGGCGCGCGACCGCGTCCGCGCCGCCATCAAGACGGCGGGGCTGCCGTTTCCCGTCTCGCGCTTGACGATAAACCTCGCCCCGGCGGACACGAAAAAGGCCGGCACGACCTACGATTTGCCGATGCTGCTCGCGATTTTGACGGCGACCGGCGCGATCAAGGCCCCTGCATCCGACGCTGCCTTTTTCGGCGAGCTGAGTCTCACGGGCGAGCTGCGCCCCGTGCGCGGCACGCTGCCGATGGCTCTCGCCGCCGAGCGCGCGGGCATCCGAACGCTCTTTGTCCCGGCAGACAACGCCCCGGAGGCGTCTTTTGCCGAGGGACTGACCGTTTTTCCCGTCACGACCGTGGCGGCGCTTTTAAAGCATCTTTCGGGCGAAGCACCGCTCACGCCCGCCGCGACGCCGGCGTTTTCGGCGCACGCACACTACGCCGCCGATTTTTCGGAGGTCAAGGGACAGGAGAACGTCAAGCGCGCGCTGGAGGTCGCCGCCGCCGGCGGCCACAACATTTTGCTTGTCGGCCCGCCCGGCGCGGGCAAATCGATGCTCGCCAAGCGTCTGCCGACCATCCTGCCGGACATGAGCCGGGAGGAGGCGATGGAGACGACGGAGATCCACTCCGTCGTCGGCTTCACGGACCGCGAGCACCCGCTTGTTTCCGAGCGTCCGTTCCGCTGCCCGCACCACACGCTCAGCGCCTCCGCGATGGCTGGCGGCGCGCAGCTCCAGCCGGGCGAAATCTCCCTCGCGCACAACG
Organism: Bacillota bacterium; assembly: GCA_029777215.1. GTDB lineage: Bacteria > Bacillota > Clostridia > Oscillospirales > Oscillospiraceae > UBA2658. The sequence goes on along the minus strand of JAKOSQ010000061.1, from coordinate 585 downwards.
GCGTGCTGTTTTTGGACGAACTGCCGGAGTTTCACCGCGATGTGCTGGAGGTCATGCGCCAGCCGCTTGAGGACGGGAAGGTCACGATCTCCCGCTCCACCGGCAGCGCGACCTACCCGGCGGGCTTCATGCTGGTCTGCGCCATGAACCCCTGCAAGTGCGGGTGGTACGGGCATCCCTCGGGCCGCTGCCGCTGCTCGCAGAAGGATGTTGAAAAATACCACGCGAAAATTTCCGGTCCGCTGCTCGACCGCATCGACATCATCGTCGAGGTCCCGGCGCTGGAGTTTGACGAATTAAAGCAGCGCGCCCCGGCGGAGAAATCCGCCGACATCAAGCTGCGCGTCGACGCGGCGCGGGCCATCCAGCGCGAACGCTTTGCGGGCGCGGGCTTTGACTGCAACGCGCGAATGGAGCAAAAGCAAATGCGCGAATACTGCGCGTTGATGCCGGACTGCGAAGCGCTCATGAAGCAGGCGTTTGACGCGATGGGCCTCACGGCCCGCAGCTACGACCGCATCCTCCGCGTGGCGCGGACGATCGCTGACCTCGATCACGCGGAGGAAATTTCGCCGGCGCATCTGG
>JAKOSQ010000060.1 GCA_029777215.1 Bacillota bacterium | reverse complement strand
ATCATCGTCAAGGTCGCGGCGGTGCACAACATTGCCGCCATCGCCTCCGGCATTGCGCGCAGCGGCGCGGACATCATCGCCATCGACGGCTTTCGCGGCGGCACTGGCGCGGCGATCACCCGCACGCGCGACAACGTCGGCATCCCCATCGAGCTCGCACTCGCGAGCGTCGACGCGCGGCTGCGCGACGAGGGCATCCGCAACAACGTCTCCCTCGTCGTCGGCGGCAGCATCCGCTCGAGCGCAGACGTTGTCAAGGCCATCGCCCTCGGAGCGGACGCCTGCTACATTGGCACGGCGGCGCTGCTCGCGATGGGTTGCCACCTCTGCCGCACCTGCCAGAGCGGCAAGTGCAACTGGGGCATCGCCACCCAGCGGCCCGAGCTCGTCAAGCGCCTGAACCCGGGCGTCGCCGCGCCGAAGCTCGTGAACCTCCTGACCGCGTGGAACCACGAGATCGAGGAGCTCATGGGCGGCATGGGCATCAACTCCATCGAAGCACTGAAGGGCAACCGCCTCATGCTGCGCGGCGTCGGCCTCACGGAAAAAGAGCTGTCCATTCTGGGCATCGCTCACGCGGGGGAATAACGATATGAAACGTGTCTATGTAAATGAAGAATGGTGCCTCGGCTGTCACCTGTGTGAATATAACTGCGCGTTCGCAAACTCCGGCAAGCGCAACATGGCCGCCGCACTCCGCAACATCAAAATCCGCCCGAGCATCCGCGTCGAGACGGACGGGGACGTGAGCTACGCCGTCTCCTGCCGCCACTGTGACGAGCCGCACTGCGTCGAGAACTGCATCAGCGGCGCGCTGACAAAGCAAGACGGCGTCATCACCATCGACAAGGAAAAGTGCGTCGGCTGCTTCACCTGCGTGCTGTCCTGTCCCTATGGCTGCATCACGCCGACGGGGACGGGCGTCATGCAAAAGTGCGAGCTCTGCGTCGAAAACGGCGGCACGCCGCGCTGCGTGCTCGGCTGCCCGAACAACGCCATCGTTTTTGAGGAGAGGTGAGAGAAATGGAATATGTCATCATCGGCAACAGCGCCGCCGCCGTCGGCGCGATCGAGGGCATCCGCGAAAACGACGCTGTCGGCAAGATCACCGTCGTGGCGAGCGAAACACACCATGTCTATTCCCGCCCGCTCATCTCGTACCTGCTGCAGGGCAAAACGGATGAGCAGCGCATGAAATACCGCCCGGACGACTTCTACACGAAAAATCACGTCAAGACCCTGCTGGGCCGCACGGCGGAAGCTCTCGACCCCGCGCAGAAGACCGTCACGCTCGACGGGGGCGAGACCCTGCACTACGACCGCCTGCTGGTCGCAACCGGCTCAACGCCCTTCGTCCCACCGATGGAGGGGCTGGACAAGGTCAAAAAGTGCTTTTCCTTCATGTCCCTCGACGACGCCAGGGCGCTCGACGCGGCCCTGACGCCGGCCACGCGCGTGCTCATCGTCGGCGCCGGCCTCATCGGCCTCAAGTGCGCCGAGGGCATCGCCGCCAAAGTCGGGAACCTGACCGTCATCGACCTCGCGCCCCGTATTCTCTCGTCCATTCTGGATGACGAGGGCGCGGCGCTGGTGCAAAAGCATCTGGAAAATAACGGCGTCAACTTCCGTCTCGGCGTCTCGGCGAAAAAGTTCACCGCGAACACCGCCGAGCTCACAACCGGGGAAAAGCTCGACTTCGACGTTCTCGTCACCGCCGTCGGCGTGCGGCCGAACGTTTCGCTCGTCGCGGACGCAGGCGGCGCGGTCGAAAAGGGCCTCGTGGTCGACGGCCAGATGAAGACCACGGTCACGGACGTCTGGGCGGCGGGCGACTGCGTCACGAGCTTTGACGTCTCGCTCGGCGAGCGCCGGGTGCTTGCCATTTTGCCGAATGCCTGGAACGGCGGTCACACGGCGGGCATCTCGATGGCCGGGGTCGAAGCGCCGGAGCCGCACTTTTTCCCGATGAACGCCATCGGCTTTTTCGGTCTGCACATCCTAACCGCCGGCGTCTACGACGGCGAGGTCTATGAGGAACACAAGCCCGGCTGCTATAAAAAGCTCTTTTACGGCGACACGCTTCGCGGCTTCATTCTCATCGGCGACGTCGCGAAGACGGGCATCTACACCTCGCTCATCCGCGAGCAGACGCCGCTCCGCGAGCTCGATTTCGCAAGCGTCTGCAGGGAGCCGAGTT
>JAKOSQ010000059.1 GCA_029777215.1 Bacillota bacterium | reverse complement strand
CCGGGACGGTCCGGCAGATTTATGAGCTGTATCTGCAGGGCTACGCCCTGCAGACCATCGCCAACCTGCTCGGACTCAAATATGAAAAGCTCGCCGCGCAGATTCTGCTGCGAAAGACGAACATTGGCATCATCGAATACAACGGCGTTGAATACAAGGGCCTGCACGAGCCGATCGTCTCACGGGAGACATATGAGAAGGCGATGAAGCTCCACGCCCTGCGCTCGGCGGCGCGCTTGACGGTCCCCGCACGGCATCTGCTGACGGGGCTGCTCTGGTGCGGCGTGTGCGGCGCGCGCCTGCGCTATCAAAAATGGGGCCAGGCGGGGTACAAGCTTGTGTGCTACTCGCAGCAGATTTCGAAGCCGTATCTCGTCCGCGACCCGGACTGCGACAACGAGGCGATCTGGGCCGAGGACGTCGAGGCCGCCGTCGCGCACGATCTGCTGGCGATGACGGCGGACGACGTCGGCGCGGCGGACGCCGCCGTGTCGGTCACGGAGACGCTGCAGCGCAAAAAAGCGGCGCTCGAAGCAAAGCTCCGGCGGCTGTACGGGCTTTATGGCGACGCGGGCGACCGCGTGCTCCTCGAGAGCATCGGGGAAACGCGCTCCGCCCTCGCGGCGCTCGAGGAAAAACTCGCCGCGGAGACCACGCGCGGGAGCCTGAGCCGGGACGCCGCCGCCGCGCGCGAGCAGCTGCGCTCCCTGCGCGGGACCTGGCCCTACATGGACGCGGGCGAAAAGCGCGCGCTGGTAGTCTCCGTCATCGAAAAAATTACCGTCACCCACGGCGAGGTGACAATCGACTACCGGTTTTAAAAAAGGCGGCCCGGGCGCTTCTGAGGAGAAGCGTCCGGGCTTTAAAATGCGGGTAAAATGAGAAAAACGAGGAAAAAGAAGATTTAGAAAACCCGTCCGAAACAGCCGGGGCGGATCTGCCGCGAGCGGCAAGCGGGCTGTCAGCGGCGCTTATGCGGTGGTCGTTGCGGAGCTCTGGGTGTCCGCACCCTGCACGGCGGCGCTGCCGCTCTGCTGGGTGGTGCTGCCGCTGTTCGTCGTGTTCTGCTGGCCGTGCTGAGGCATCTGACCACCGGGCATCTGACCGCCCATCTTGCCGCCGCCCATGCCGCCAGTCTTGTTGGAGTAGCTGATGGAGCTCATCGTGACGGTGTAGCTCTGGGAACCGACGGTCAGCGTGTAGGTCCCGCTGCTCGTGATGCCGGCCGCGCTGAGGTTCACCGCGTTGAAGGTTTTGGCCGGCGTGAACTGGGCGAGGACGTTTCCGCTGCTGTCCTTGAGCGTGACCTGCGTGCCGGCTGCCTGGGTGTCGGTGAGCGTGTAGAGGATGCTGCCCTGCGTGGAGCTGGTGTCGAAGGACTCGGCCATGCCGGAGCTGCCGGCGGCCATGAGCGTGCCACCCGTGATGCTGATGGTGCAGCCCTCGCCGGAGTCGAGCGCGCCGTTGCCGTTGTCGGTCGGACCGTAGACGGTGGTGGTGCCGCCCGTGATCGTGAGGTTGCCGTTGGAATCGAGGCCGTCGCCGCCGGCGTCGACCGTGATCGTGCCGCCGGAGATCGTCAGGGAGATGCTGGAGTCGCCCTGCTGCATTCCGCCGCCCATGCCGCCCTGCTGGCTGTTGGAGCTGGTGCCGGCGGAGGCGTTGAAGCCGTCGTCCGAGGAGACAAGGCTGATCGTACCGCCGGAGACGACGATGTTCTTGCCCTCGATGCCTTCATAGCTCTGCGTGATGTCGATGGTGCCGCCGCAAATCGTCAGCGCGCCGCTCGCGTGGATGCCGTCGTCATCGGAGCTGAGCTTGAAGCTGCCGCCCTCGATGTAGACGAAGCCCTTCGCCGTGTCCTCATCGTTGCTCGCGTGGATGGTGTCGCCGCCGTTTGTGGTGGTGAGGTTGAAGGTGCCGTCCGCGATGCGCACGGAATCTTTGCCGTTGAGCGCGTGGTCGGCGGAGGTGATGTTGTAGGTGCCGCAGGTGACGGCGAGGTCGTCCTTCGAGACGACGCCGTTGCCGTTTTCGGCATTGACCGTCAGCGTGCCCGCGCCGTTGAGCGTGAGGCCGGACTTCGAGAAGATCGCCGCGTCGATCTTGGTGGTGCCGTCAGTGGCGGTGAGCTCGCCCGTTGCGGTGACGGTGTTTTCGCTGCCGGAGGCCGTCGTGATGAAGACCTTGTCGGCACTCTTTACATAGATGGCCGCGCTGCCCGCGTTCGTGATCGTGACGCCGTTTAAGACGATCTGGACCTTGGCGGCGTCGTCAGCCGCGACGACGATCTGGCCCGTGAGCGTGCCGGAGAGGATGTAGGTGCCCTCAGTGGTGATTGTGACGGTGCTGCCGCTGACGGTCGCGCCCTCGCCGCTGACGGTGGCGCTGCTGCCGGAGAGCTCTATCTTGGTGCTCTCTGACTCGCTGTAGCCGATCTCCTTGTCGCGGTCGGTGAACATCTCGGAGTCGCCGCCCGTCTCGCTGGCGGTGGTGGAGGCCGAGGTCGAAGCGGAGGCCGACGTCGAGGAAGAGCTTGAATTGCTGGAGCAGCCGGCGAGCAGGACCGCCGTCAGGGCGATCGCCGTCGTGATGCTCACGAATTTCTTGTTGTATTTCATGGTGTCATCTCCTGATCTGAAAATCGGATTTTTCATGGAAGGCCGCCGCTTACGCGGCGGCCGATCGTGTGCCGGACTTAAAGCTCCGTGGACTTTCCCGCCTCGATGGACGAAGAAATTTCCAGGTTGCCGTTGCGGCAGCGGAGCTTGTCGATAAATTCCTTTTCGAGCGCTGTGTCCTTGAGATCAATGTCGTATTTGAGCTTGAAGAGGCTGCCCATGTTGGAGGTCTTGACGCTCTGGAGTCTCCAGCTCGAGGTGTACTGCTCGAACAGATCGTCGAAGACGCCCGCATAGTCGAGGTCCTCGGGGATCGTGATGCGCAGGGTCTTGTGGGGCGCGCTGCCGGTCTTTTCGCCAAAGCTGCTCTGTGTGAGCAGGCACATCACCGCGCCGATCACAACAACGAAGATGGCGGCGTAGCCGATGTAGCCCATGCCGGTGATGAGGCCGGCCGCCATGGCGAGGAAGAGCGCCGCGATCTCCCTGGCGGTGCCGGGGGCCGAACGGAAGCGGACGAGGGAAAACGCGCCGGCCACCGCGACGCCCGCGCCGATGTTGCCGTTGACCATCATGATGATGACGGAGACGATGGCGGGGAGCAGCGTGAGGGTGACGAGAAAGCTCTTTGAGTAGCGGGTTCCGTATTTGTAAAACAGTGCGATCACGAACCCGAGGACCAGCGCTGCGGCGAGACAGATGAGAAAATCGCCGACCGCAAGGCCGCTTGTGGCGGTGGTACTCGTGTCGAACACGCCCTGAAACAGACTAAGCAATGTAACAACCTTCTTTCAGCTTCATATTCACGGGGACGGCGGCCCTTGCGCACATGGCCCGATAGGCGCCGCCGTATTTTGAAAAGCTGGTTTTGAAGACGCCCAGCGCGGAGAGCTCGTGCGCGAGCCACAGGGGCATCGCGTCGGCGATCTTGATTTCCATGAGGCTCTGGCCGGGGGCGAGCAGCTGCTCGCCGGCGGTGTCGGCAGAGAGAGATATATCCTCGTCGCGCCAGCGGATGTTCTCGTCAAAGGTGATGCGGAAGTCGGGGTCGTCCCTGCCGAAGAAGGCCTGCCGGTCGTAGGCGATGTACGCCGCCGGGGCGAGGCCCGGATACTGTTTTAAAAAGTAGTCGAGCTCGGAGACGATCTGAGAACTCAGCGGAGCCGCCGTTTCGCCGGCGAGATAGGTCTCGGCTTCCGGCGCTGTCATCGCAACGCGGCGCTTGTAGACGACGCCGTTGTATTTTTTCTTGAGCTCTACAAAGACCGCTTTGTCTCCGGAGACGGGGCCGTAGCTGCGGACGCGGAGCTTTTCCTTGTAGACCGGCCGGTCGAGGGAGCGGCGAATGAGCAGCATATCCGGGGTG
>JAKOSQ010000058.1 GCA_029777215.1 Bacillota bacterium | reverse complement strand
AGACAGGGAATCTGCGTGAGCTCGGGGTAGGCCTTTTTGATCTCGTTTGCGAGGTAGCCGTCCTTGACGATGGCCACGCTCTTCACTTCCGCGCCCGGCCTTTTCGTCACGCGCATGGCGGAGCCGCCGACGTAGGGCTGCGTCACAAAGAGGTCGTGGTCGTTCGCCCAGAGATAGTCATAGCTCACAGCCATGACCGCGTCCTCCGTGTCGCGGCCGACGCCCGCGTAAACGTCCTGCGTGGACGAGGTGAGCACGAAGTGGAACTGTATCCCCGTATCCTCCCCGATTGCGCGGATGACGTCCGGCGTGATGCCGTCCGCCTGGCCGTCCTTTTCATATTCGAAAGGCTGCCAGCTCGTCTCGTAATAGACGTCGACGACCGGCTTTTTCGCAAGATAGTCAAGCTCCTGCTGCGTGTAACCGAGGGTCTTGGAAAAGGTGCTTTCGAAATGGTACCGGTAGAGCTCCGCGTTAAAGCTGGGGTTGTAGCCGAAGAGCTGGGCCATGGCCTCGTTGAGCTCGCCAACAAGCTCGGGGGCGCTTTTCCGCGTCGCGATGTAGACTGGACTCGGGCAGCACTTCGCGAGGATCACATGTCCCTCGGGAGTGTCGTAAAAGCTGGTCTGCGCGGCGGTGTCGATCTCGCCGGCGTCAAGCGCCTTGAACATCTGCGCGCCGCTGTCGAAGGGCACTGCCTCGAAAGTGAAGCCCATTTCTCTCCCGTACTGCGTCAGAGAGTCGATGATCGTGCTGCCGCGCTCGTAGCCGACGCGCATGCCGTTGAATTTTTCAAAGTCGTTGTAGCGGAGCGTCGTGTCGCCGCGGCCGAAGAGATAGCACAGCTCCGTTCCCATGGACTCCGAGGAGTAGTCGAACCAGGCCATGCGCTCCTCCGTTTTTGAGACGTCGAGCAAAACGTCGATCTTGCCGTTTTTGAGCTGACGGATGCACTCATCCCACGGCATCTGCACATAGACATAGTCCCAGCCGGCATATTCGGCCACGGCCTGCAGGTAGTCCTTTTGAAAGGCCACCTCGCGGTTGTCCGTTCCGCTGCCGGTGAGCGTGTCTGTGTTCGTGATGCCAACGCGCACGATCCGCCGCGTCGACGCGCGCGCCGAGGTGGCGGCGGCGACCGTCGCCGTAAATGAGACAATCAGCGCACAGACAAGGAGCGCTGCCGCCGCTCCACGCATTGTCCAAACCCGTTTGCCCGCCATGGTGCCGTCCTCCCCCGCGCAGTGCGCATCCGCCCCGCCGCATTGCTGCGGCCGCATGTCTGACTCGCCCGTGACAGAATGTGTTTGACGCCCGCGAAGGTCCGCTTCGCGGAGAAACTTTCATAATTCCAATATATTACCGTTCTCGCCGCTTTGCAAGCGCAATCGGCTGAAATCACAGCAAATTTCAAAAGCCGTTTTGTATCCGCCTGCCCGGCCCGCGGTCTGCCGCCGCCTGCGTTTCGGGCTGGCGCTGTCAGCTTCCGAAACGCGCCCATACATTATTTTGCATTGGAAATTCCACATTATAATAAGAGTGCCGCATCTGCGATGCGGCACTTCGTTTTTTGCATTAAGCCCTGCAAATATCCATCTTTAGCATTTGCGCGAGCGCGGTCAGCGCCTCGGCGCAGTCGCCGCGCAAAACGGCGAAGTGTGGCTCGAAGCCGGCCCTTACAGCGT
>JAKOSQ010000057.1 GCA_029777215.1 Bacillota bacterium | reverse complement strand
GTCGGGTCCCCGTTCTGCCCCCCTGCCGCTCCGGAAAACGCGACATTTCTGCCAAATCGTCGGAGATTACTCTTGCAATACGACAATTCAAATGCTACTATATGTGTATAATTGTGAATTATATGTAATCAGTCCATAGATTTGCAGCGGGCGCGTCAGATAGACCGCCGCTCCGCGCAGTCCGCGTAAAAAGGAGGTGACCGTCCGCCGTGAAAACCAGTAGAAAAAAAGAGAAACGCTCCCTTGTGCTGACGGTCCTTTTCTCGATCGCGCTGCTGCTGACCTTCGTCTTCACCTACTACGCCGCCTACCAGACTTATCTGCAGAGCGAGCAGAAGGTGATCGCCGGCCACTTCTCCGACATGGCCACCGGCGGTCGCGCCCTCGTCCAGAGCAATATCGCCCGCCTGACGGACGGCGCGCAGAATTCCGCGCAAAGGCTCAGCTACCTCACGCCGAACAGCACGGCTCTCTCCAACTACTTCATGCAGAACCTTCCGTGCACGGGCGCGCAGGGCGCGACGGTCGAAACCGAGGACGGCACGATCATCTATGACGGCGCCGGCACCTACGCTTCGGCCTACCCCTACACCCGCATTGACGACGGCTCGGAGCCTCAGGCCCGCGCCAGCTACTACATTGCTTTTTCCGCCACCATCCGCGAGGCATTTGAGAGCGGCGACGACTATGTGCTCTCCGGGCTCCGCCCCTACAGGCAGAGCGGGCAGTATTTCTGCGTCGCGGTCCCGTTTAAGCTCAAGGACGGGCGCAGCGCCGTTCTGGCGCTGTTTTATCCGCAGTCCGTTCTCAACGATCTGATGGACCTCTTCCCCTCGTCCGAGACGGCGCGCATGTGCATCATGGACTCGAACGGCAACTTCGTCGCCACGCAGACGAAACAGCCAAAATGGGTCATGGAGGGCCAGTTCATGCTCGATTCCGTGGAGAGCGACCGGCTCACGACCGTCTCCTCCCTCACGGACGGGAACAAATACGTCGTCTACGCCAAGGCCATCGGACTAAACGACTGGTACATCATCTACGCGATGCCGCAGGCCGTGCTCAACAGCCAGATTCAGGCCGGCAGCGACCGCATTCACCTCTTCGGAACGATCTGCCTGCTCTTCGGCATCATCTTCTTCGGCGTCGGGCTCTACCGCAACCGCGTCCGCTCCCGCAAGCTGGAGCTCTTCCGCGAGAAATTTCGCATCGCGACGCTGCAGTCCGCGCGCGCCGCGTTTGAATACGACAAGAAAGAAGGCTGCATCCGCCTCATCAGCGAGTGCGAGCACATCCACTTCCCGAAGGAGCGGATGACGCTTTCGGAGCTTGCCGCCTGCATCCACCCGGCGGACCGCGCGCTCTACGGTCAGTCGGTCATCGAGCTGCGGCGGGACAACACCACCTCCACGAACGTCCGCATCATCCATTTCGCGAGCGACGACGCCTACCGCTGGTATCACGTCACGGCGACCCGTCTCGCGGACAGAGACGCCGACAATGCGCTGACGATCGGCACCGTGGAGGACATCGACGAGAGCGAGAAGGAACGCCTCGCCCTCATGCAGAAGGCGACGACGGACTGTCTCACCGGTCTTTGCAACCGCGCGGAGACCGAGCAGAGCATCCGCGAACGTCTCGCGGAGCTGGGCAAAAACGACCACTCCGTCTTCGCGATCCTCGATCTCGACGACTTCAAGCACATCAATGACCTCTACGGCCACGACTGCGGCGACCGGGCGCTGATCTTCTTCGCCGAAAAGCTGCGGACCACCTTCCGCTTCGGCGACGTGATCGGCCGTCTCGGCGGAGACGAGTTCATTGTCTACATGCCCCTCACCTCCGACAAGCAGATCCTCGAGCACCGCATCGGTGAGCTCATGGACAGTCTCAAAATGGGCCGCAGCGACGACGCGGACCTGCCGCCCATCACCTGCTCCGTCGGCTGCTGCATCGCAACCCAGGGCGACGAATTTGAGGAACTCTACAAAACGGCGGACGCCGCGCTCTACGAATCCAAAACCAGAGGCAAGGGCCTATCGACCATCGCCTAAACTTAACAGAATATAAAAGCCCGGTGTCCCCGCTGGGGACGCCGGGCTTCGCGTATTTCACGCCTGTTTCACAGGCGCTTTTTTCTTTTTCTTTTTGACGACCGCGCGGACGATCAGCACCACGATCACGGCCGCGAGGACCAGCGCGCCGTAGATGATGAAGCCGAGCTTCGAGGTGTTGGTGAAGTATTTGCCGAGCGAGAACGGCAGCGCCGTCTTCGTCGCGCGGGCCGTCTCATAACTCGCAGGAATGACGCTCACACCATTTTCGTTCTGCGGGAAGCTCCGCAGATACTCGACGAGACTGATCCAGTCCTTGAGCTCCGCGCCGTTTTTATCGTGGAGCGTCAGCGTCGTCACATCCTCGACCGCCTTGCCGTCGCTGTCCTTCGGTACGATGGAAAAGAGGTTGTGCGTCTGCTTTGTGACGACCGGCAGCATCTGCGCGATGTAGAGGTTCGCCACGACCGGGTAGAGCTTCTCCTTTTCGGCCGGGACCCAGCTGCCGTCGGCGTTCTGCACCTCGACGTCGATCACCTTGTCGCCGAAGGGGCGGGCATTCATATATGTATAGCGCATGCCGGAGAAATACATCT
>JAKOSQ010000056.1 GCA_029777215.1 Bacillota bacterium | reverse complement strand
GGCCGAGCAACCCGAGAATTTCGCCCTCGCGCACCTCCAGATCGAGGTGGTCGAGCGCGACGAGCTCGCCGTAGCGCTTGACGAGGTCTTTGACGCTGATAACCATTGAACAGTCCCTCCTTGTGTTTTCTGCCGTTATTGTACCGCGCGGCGGCAGGCTGCGCCAGTGTCCCGCGTCAGATAGGAAGATGACAAACGTCATATTTTTCTCGGTTTTATTGCCAAGGGAAAAACGGCATGATAAACTGAGAAAAAACGAAGGGGGGCGGCGCTGTGGGAAAAGAGGGCCTGATCGACCGGGCGGTGGTCTATGCCTGCTGCACGGCGGCCTGTTTCGCGCTGCCCGCACTCGGGCGGGGCGTTGTGCCGCTGCTCGCGGCTCTGTGTTTGACGGCGCTGCTCGACTACTTTGACCGCCCCGCCGTCACGCTGACGCTCTCGGCGGCCTTTCTCGCGGGCGGCATCGCGCTGCCGGGCCTCGCTGTCTTTTTGCCGCTGGTGGTCTACGACGCCTTGAAGACCCCGCGCGCGTATTTCGCTTACCTCGCGGCGCTGCCGCTGGGGCTGCTGGTTTACCGCTGCCCGGAAGCCGCCGTCGGCGTTTGCGTTCTGACGGCCCTTGCGGTGCTTTTGAAGCTGCACACATCGGCGCTTGAGACGTCCCGCGCGGAGCGAAACGCCGCGCAGGATGAGATGCGCCGGCTCCAAATGGAGCTGGAGCGCCAGTCCCGCGCGCTTTTAGAGAGTCAGGACGCGCAGGTGAGCGTCGCGAAGCTCGCCGAGCGCTCGCGCATCGCGCGCGAAATCCACGACAGCGTCGGCCACCTGCTGTCGAGCTCGCTCCTGCAGGTCGGCGCGCTGAAAGCCGTCAATCACGACGAAGCCCTCGCCCCCGGCCTCGACGCCCTCAAGCTGACGCTCGACGACGCGATGGACTCCGTGCGTGCAAGCGTCCACGATCTGCACGACGACGCGGTCGACCTCGACGCGGCGCTCCGCGCCCTCGCCCGGGATTTTTCGTTCTGCCCGCTGGACTACAGCTATGCGCTCGAGACGGACCCGCCCCCGAAGGTCCGCAACGCCCTCATCGCGGTCGCGAAGGAGGGCCTCACGAACATCGCCCGCCACTCGAACGCCACGCGCGCCGCCCTCGCCCTGCGCGAGCACCCGGCGTTTTATCAGTTTGTTTTGGCGGACAACGGCACGGGCGGCGTCTGTGACCCGGAGGCCGGCATCGGCCTGAAAAATATCCGCGAGCGGGTCGAAAGCTTCCGCGGCGTGCTGACCGTCACGGCGAAAGACGGCTTTCGCATCTTCATCACCATCTCGAAGGAGGCGGCAAAATGAGAGTTCTCGTGGTGGACGACGACCGGCTTGTCGCGTCCTCACTCAAGACGATTTTGGAGGCGGACGGGGACATCGAGGTCGTCTCAACGCTCTCGAGCGGGGCGGAGGCCGTCGCGCGCTTCGGCGCGCTCGCGCCGGATGTGCTGCTCATGGACATCCGCATGGAGGGGATGACCGGCCTCGACGCAGCGCAGGAAATTCTGAAAGACTTCCCGGACGCGAAAGTTCTCTTTCTGACGACCTTTTCGGACGACGAGTACATCGCCCGCGCCCTCGCGATCGGCGCAAAGGGCTATCTGCTCAAGCAGAATTTTGAGAGCATTGCGCCCTCGCTCAGAACCGTCTGCGCGGGTCAGCGCGTCTTTGGCGATGAGATCGTCACGAAGCTCCCGGCCCTGCGCGGCGGCGATCTGGCGGCCTTCGGGCTCACGGAGCGGGAGACGCAGCTCCTCTCGGCGGTGGCGGACGGGCTGTCAAACAAGGAAATTGCCGAAAAGCTCTATCTCGGTGAGGGCACAGTCCGCAACTACGTCAGCGCCCTGCTGGAAAAGCTCGCTCTGCGGGACCGCACCCAGCTCGCTGTGTTCTACTACAAGCACACCTGAGCAAGCGCCCCGGAACACCGGGACGCTTGCCTTTTTCTGAAATCAGGGGTTAAATAGAGAGAAATCACATTTTGACCCGACTGGAGGAAACGACATGGACAAAATATTCGTCATTGAGGACGACGTCGGCCTGCGCGGGGAGCTTTTGAAGCTGCTCGCGTCCTACGGCTACGCCTGCGAGAGCAGCAACGACTTTCAGAATATCGTCCCCGCCGCGCTCGCGGCGCAGGCCGATCTCGTGCTGCTCGACGTGTCCCTGCCGTATTACGACGGCTTTCAGGTCTGCCGCGAGCTGCGCAAAAGCTCCGCCGTGCCGGTCATCGTGGTCACAAGCCGCAGCAGCGAAATGGATGAGCTGCTGAGCATGAACCTCGGCGCGGACGACTTTGTCGCCAAGCCCTTCAACCCGCAGATTTTGCTCGCGCGCATCGCGGCGGTGCTCAAGCGCGCGCGTCCGGCGGCGCATGAGGACGAGCCGCTGCGCTACCGGGAGCTGGCGGTGGACGTCTGGCGGAGCACGGCGCGCGGTCCGGCGGGCGAAACGGAGCTGACGAAAAACGAGCTGCGCATCCTCACCGTCCTGCTCGGCAAGCGGGGGCGCATCGTCTCGCGGGACGAGCTGATGAACGCGCTCTGGCAGTCGGACGAATTTGTGGACGACAATACGCTCACAGTGAACATCAACCGTCTGCGCCGCAAGCTCGAGAGCATCGGTGCGGCAGACTATCTCGCGACAAAGCGCGGACAGGGGTACAGAATATGAGTCTCGGAGAATTTTTGGCGGATCGGCTGCCGACCGTCGTTCTGACGCTGCTCGCGGCGGCCTTTGGCTTCGCGCTGCTCGTGACGCTCGGCGAGGGCACCTATGCGGGCGGCTATCTCGCCGGGGCGATTTTGCTCGCGCAGGCGCTGGCCTTCGCGCTTGAATACTGGCAGCGCCGCCGCTTTTACGGAGAGGTCGAGCGCGGCATGGCGCGGCTCGACAAGAAATACCTCATCTCGGAGCTGCTGCCGGAGCCGGGCTTTGCCGAGGGCCGCATTTTTGCGGAGCTCACGCGCGAGGCCGACAAGTCCATGTGCGACGCCGTCGCGGCCAGCGAGCGCGCCTCGAAGGAGTACCGCGAGTACATCGAGACCTGGGTGCACGAGATCAAAACGCCGATCTCGGCGGCCCGGCTCATGCTCGAAAACGACCCGGGCGAGAGCGCAAAGCCGCTCTCCCGCGAGCTCACGCGCATTGAAAACTACGTCGAGCAGGCGCTGTACTACTCGCGCAGCGGAGGCGTCGAGCGCGACTACCGCATCCGCGAAACGACGCTGCGGGCGCTGGTCGCCTCCGCACTCAAGAAAAACGCGGAGCTGCTGATCGAGGCGGGGGCGTCCATTCGCACCGAGGGCCTCGACCGGACCGTCTACACGGACGCGAAATGGATCGACTTTATGCTCGGGCAGGTGCTGATGAACAGCGTCAAATACCGCCGGGGTCCGCTTGAGATCAGCGTTGTCGGGGCGGCGGCGGGCGGCGCCGTCTCGCTCACCGTCGCGGACAACGGCATCGGCGTCCCGGCGGGCGATCTGCCGCACATTTTTGAAAAGGGCTTCACCGGCGAAAACGGCCGGCGCGGCGCGAAATCCACCGGCCTCGGTCTCTATCTCTGCAAAAAGCTCTGCGACAAAATGGGCCTCGCCGTCTCGCTCGCCTCCGCGCCGGACGCGGGGACGCGCGTGACCTTCGCCTTCCCGACCGACGAGTCACGACGGATGGAGACATAAATGTGCCACTGTACTAATGCAAATAATACAATGTGACAAGAATGTAAGCTTCCCGTAAGGCAAAGCGATGGCAGCCGGGACACTTCGACGCTATACTGGGACCATCACAAGCGAAAGGGGACTTTCCAATGGAAGAGAAAATCCTGAACGTAGACCACGTTGAAAAATATTACGGGAACAGGGGCAACGTCACCAAGGCGGTGGACGACATCAGCTTTACGGTGCAAAAGGGCGAATTTGTCGCCATCATGGGTGCGTCCGGTTCCGGCAAGACGACGCTTTTAAACTGCATCTCCACG
>JAKOSQ010000055.1 GCA_029777215.1 Bacillota bacterium | reverse complement strand
TACCGCCCGCGCGATGGTCCACGAGGTCTACGAGCTGCGCAAGGCGGACGCCCCCGTCCTCTCCGGCGCGGAGGCTCTCAAGGCGACCCTCATGGCCACCCAGATGCCGATCGAGGAATACATTGAATATATGAAGACCTTCCTCGCGGACGTGAAGTCCCGCACGGATACGCTCGACCACCCGCTGCGCGTCATGCTCGTCGGCAGCGCGCTCGACGACCCGCAGTATGTGCAGGCCATCGAAAACGAGGGCCTGCTGGTCGTTGCGGACCTCAACAGTTTCGGTACGCGCTTTCTGCGCGACGAGCTCGTCTGCGGGGACGACGAGGACGTCTTCGACGCGCTCGGCCGCCACTACCTCAACCGCTCGTCCTGCCCGCGCTTCCAGGACGGCAGCGACATGATCCACGAATACATCCTCAACGCCGCGAAGGAGTACAAGGTCGACGGGATCATCGTCGAGCGCCTCAAGTACTGCCAGAAGTGGGAGGGTGAGTCGCAGGTCCTGCAGGCGCTCTTCAACGAGCACGACATCCCCTGTCTGCAGCTCGACCGCGACGAGAAGATGGACGCGCAGGGCCAGTTCTCCATCCGCGTCGAAGCCTTCCGCGAAATGCTCGAGGGCCGCAAGGAAGACTGAAAAAAATATTGTATTAGGCATTGACAAACGCAATCGATCGTGTTATATCGATATTATGAAATCGATATAACATTATCGATTGCGTTTTCTTTAGGGAGGTCAAGCGGATGCCAAAGGTTATTTCCGTGCAGGCGCTGCAGCGTCTGCCGCTCTATCTGCAATATTTAAAGACTCTGCCGGATGCGGCGAACATCTCGGCCCGCGCGCTGGGCGCGGCACTGGGCTTCGGGGAGATTCAGGTCCGCAAGGACCTCGCCTCGGTTTCGGATGGCGGGCGGCCCAAGGTGGGCTACGTTGTCGCGCAGCTGCGGCATGACATCGCCTGCGCGCTGGGATACGACAACGTCAACGATGCGGTACTCGTCGGCGCGGGAAGGCTCGGCCGGGCGCTGATGAGCTACGAGGGCTTTTCGGACTACGGGCTCAACATCGTCGCGGCGTTCGACGCCGACCCCGCCGCCTGCGGACAAGACGACAGCGGCAAGCAGGTCTTTCCGCTCGAAAAGCTGCCGGACCTCTGCCGGCGCATGAAGATCGAGATCGGCATCGTGACCGTGCCCGCGCGCGCGGCGCAGGGCGTCTGCGAGCTGCTGTGTGAAAGCGGCATCCGCGCGGTTTGGAATTTCGCCCCGGCGCACGTCACCGTGCCGGCGGGCGTGCTTTTGAAAAACGAAAATATGGCGGCCTCGCTCGCGGTGCTCTCGCAGCATCTCGCGGCGGAGGATTCGCTTTCAAGCGACAGCGAAAAGGAGAAAGCAACATGAAACTGACCGTCTGCATCGGTTCCTCGTGCCATCTGAAGGGTTCCCGCCAGATCGTTGAGGACTTCCAGAAGCTCATCGAGGAAAACCACCTTGAGGACAAGATCGAGCTCGTCGGCACCTTCTGTCTCGGCGAGTGCCAGGACGACGTGAGCGTCAAGATCGACGACACGATCTACAATCTCGCGCCCGCGGACGCCAAGAGCTTTTTCAAAAAAGAAGTTCTCGCCCGCGTCAAGTAAGGAGGCCGTGCCATGTCGGAGTACATCCGCCTGAAGGAAGCCAACTGCAAAAACTGCTACAAGTGCATCCGCCACTGCCCCGTGAAGTCCATCAGCTTCTCGGAAAACCAGGCGCATATCATTTCGGACGCCTGCATCCTCTGCGGCGAGTGCTTCATCGTTTGCCCGCAGGACGCGAAAATCATCCGCGACGATACCGACCGGGCAAAAAGTCTCCTTGCGGGAGATGCCCCGGTCTACGCGAGCGTGGCCCCGTCCTTTGCGGCGGCGTTTCCGGGCGTCGGCATCCGGGGGATGGAGGCGGCGCTGTGCGCCCTCGGCTTCGACGCTGCGGAGGAGACCGCCCTCGGCGCGACCCTCGTGAAAAAGCAGTATGAGGATCTTGTCCGCAGCAGAGAGCACGAGGTGCTGATCTCGAGCTGCTGCCCGAGCGTGAACCTCCTCATCCGAAAGCACTTCCCGGCGGCGCTGCCGTATCTCGCGCCGGCCGTCTCGCCGCTCGAGGCGCACTGCCGCGACATCAAGCGCCGGGTCCCGGAGGCGAAGGTCGTCTTCGTCGGCCCCTGCATCTCCAAGAAGTTTGAAGCGGACGAGGACGGCTCCACCGTGGACTGCGTGCTCACCTTCGACGAGCTTGCCGCGTGGTTTGAGTCGGCCGGCGTCACGCCGGAGCCCGAGCCGGACGACTGTGTTCCCGGCCGCGCCCGCATTTTCCCGACGGCGGGCGGCATTTTGAAATCCATGGACTGCGACGAAAAGACCTGCAGCTACCTCACCGTCGACGGCACGGAAAACTGCAAGGCCGCTCTGCGCGACATCCTCGACGGCAAGCTCGGACGCTGCTTTGTCGAGATGTCCGCCTGCACGGGCAGCTGCGTTGGCGGCCCCGCGACGGTGCGGACACGCACCGCCCCCCTGCGCTCGGCCATCGCGGTTTCGAACTATTCCGGCACGGAGGACTTTCCGCTCGAGCGCCCGGCAGCGGAAAAGCTCGAGCGCGACTTTACCGAGCTGCCCCGCAGCGAGCGGCTGCCGAGCGAGCTTGACCTGCGCGTCATTTTGCAGAAGATGGGCAAAAAGACGCCCGAATACGAGCTCAACTGCGGTTCCTGTGGCTATGACAGCTGCCGGGAAAAGGCCGTCGCGATCTATCAAGGCAAGGCCGACCTCACGATGTGCCTGCCGTTTCTGCGCGACAAGGCCGAGACGTTTTCAAGCAATATACTCCGCAACAGTCCGAACGGCATTCTGGTGCTGGACGACGAGCTGCGCGTGCAGCAGGTGAACCCCGCCGCGCTGCGGCTTTTGAACCTTTCGGCTGCCTCCGACATCGTCGGCGACGAGGTCGTGCGCATCCTCGACCCCGCGATCTTCATGGACGCCCGTCGCAGCGGCGGGACGCGCGCGGAGCGGACCTATCTCGCCGAATACGGCAAGTATGTCGATCAGACTGTCGTTTACGACAACACCTACCGCCTGCTCCTGTGCATTTTGCGCGACGTCACCGACGAGGAGACGGCGCGGCAGAAGAAGGAGGAGATCAGCGCGAACACCATCGAGATCGCCGACCGCGTCATCGACAAGCAGATGCGTGTCGTGCAGGAGATCGCCTCCCTGCTCGGCGAGACGACGGCGGAGACGAAGGTCGCGCTCACGAAGCTGAAGGAGTCGCTGGAAGATGAATGATCTCTGTACCGACATCGGCTACGGCAGCCTCAACAAATACGGCGAGGAGCTCTGCGGCGATCACGTCGACGCGGTGGAGCAGGGCGAGAGCTCAACCGTCGTTGTGCTTGCGGACGGTCTCGGCAGCGGCGTCAAGGCGAGCATTCTCTCAACGCTCACGGCGAAGATCATCTCGACGATGATGGCCGCCGACATGAGCATCGAGGACTGCGTTTCGACCATCGCGCAGACGCTGCCAGTCTGTCAGGAGCGCAAGGTTGCCTATTCGACCTTCACGATTCTGCACATCATGAACGGCACTGAGGCCGAGCTCATCCAGTATGACAACCCGGAGGTCATTTTGCTGCGGCACGGGGAGAACGTCGTCTACCCGACCGAGACGCTGGACATCGCTGGCAAAAAGATTCTGCGCACGAAGCTCCGCATCGAGGAGGGCGACGTCTTCCTCGCCATGTCGGACGGCGCGCCCCACGCGGGCCTCGGCGTCACAATGAACTTTGGCTGGAAGCGCGAGAACATCATCGAATATATCAAGCCCTACTCGGATGTCGGCTTCACGGCCAAAACGCTCACGACCATGCTCCTGGACGAGTGCTACGGTCTCTACGGCGGCGAGCCGGGCGACGACACAACGGTCTGCGCCGTGCGCATCCGCCGGAGGGAACCCATGAACCTCCTCATCGGCCCGCCTTCGAACCGCGCCGACTGCAGCAAGATGATGGCACTTTTCTTCTCCAAGGAGGGCAAGCACATCGTCTGCGGCGGCACGACCTCGACCATCGCGGCGGACTATCTCCAAAAGCCGCTCAAGGTCGACCTCAGTTACTTTGACAACGACATTCCGCCCACGGCGACGATCGAGGGCGTCGACCTCACGACCGAGGGCGTCATCACGATCAACCGCGTTTTGACCTACGCGCAGGACTATCTCGGTGAGAACAGCGAGTATAAAAAATGGAGCACGGGCAAGGACGGCGCGTCGCGCATCGCGCGGCTGCTCTTTGAGGAGGCCACCGACATCAACTTTTTCGCCGGCATGGCGGTGAACCCTGCCCATCAGGACCCAAAGCTGCCGATCAATTTCAGCATCAAAATGAAGCTCGTCGACGAACTCGCCGCCTGTCTTAAACAGATGGGCAAGAAGATTAAGGTCAGCTATTTCTGAGCCGTCCCCGGGCGGCTCGCCGGAAACCGGAGGCAAACTATGCGAAAATTCGACACCAAGGTGCAGCACCTCAAATATCAGGTCCTCAAGGAGGTCGCGCGCCTCGCCTATAACGACGAGCTTTTGGAGCACGTCACGGACATCCCGAAGACCATCGTCCCCGGCAAGGAGCCGACCATGCGCTGCTGCGTCTACAAGGAGCGCGCGATTCTGGGCGAGCGCGTCAAGCTCGCGATGGGCGGCGACAAGTCGAACCCGAACGTGATCGAGGTGATCGACATTGCCTGCGACGAGTGTCCGGCGGCGGGCTTTTCCGTCACGGAGTCCTGCCGCGGCTGCATCGCGCACCGCTGCGAGGAGGCCTGTCCGCGCGGCGCGATCACGTTCACGCACGACCAGAAGGCCGTGATTGACAAGCAGAAATGCGTTGAGTGCGGCCGCTGCGCGAAGGTCTGCCCCTACACGGCCATCGTCAGCAAAAAGCGTCCGTGCATCAACGCCTGCAAGGTCAAGGCCATCTCTATCCGCGAGGAGGACAAGGCGGCCCAGATCGAAAACAAAAAGTGCGTCCAGTGCGGCGCGTGCGTCTACCAGTGCATAGTCGGCTATTTCGGGGTCAATTTTTCCGCTCCCTTTTACCTGAGCAAAGTCGCGTACCCGCCGGAGCAGGGCGTTGGCTATACGCGGTGTACCCCGGCTGCGTCCGGCTATTTCCTGAGCAGCCCGGTGATCAATCTGAACATTCAGCAATCTTGCCGAGCGTTCGATGATGCCCGTAATTACAATCGTATCGTAATATTCAAAATGGCAGTTAATGCCAAACCGGGCACGTAACGGACTGGTAAGCAGACCGCTGCGGGTTGTCGCTCCAATGAGTGTAAACGGATTTAATTCCAGTTGGATGGAACGGGCACTCGGGCCTTTATCTATCATGATATCAATCCGGTAATCTTCCATGGCCGAATACAGGTATTCTTCCACAATCGGGCTCAGCCGGTGAATTTCGTCGATGAAAAGGACATCGTTGGGCTCCAGGCTGGTGAGCAGTCCGGCCAGATCACCCGGTTTGTCGAGTACCGGTCCCGAGGTAATTTTAAACCCTACATTCAGTTCGTTGGCAATGATATTGGAAAGTGTGGTTTTGCCCAGTC
>JAKOSQ010000054.1 GCA_029777215.1 Bacillota bacterium | reverse complement strand
GTAGACGCAGAGCCGGTCGAGCTGGCAGTGCCTGAGAAAGACGTCCGCGAGCCAGGTCAGGAGCTTCGACGCCGGGCCGTGGTAGACGAAGAAGTAGGTGACGAGGAAGACGACCGCCGCGCCCATGACGTCCACGGCGGAGTGCTGCTTCAAAAACATTGTCGCGAGACAGATTGTGATGCACAGCAGCACGCTGCAGACCTGCAGCCAGACCTTTTTGCGGAGCTTTTCGCTCTTGAACAGGGCTACGGCCACGCCGAGCGCGCCGACGATGTGCATGCTCGGGAAGACGTTCGTCGGGGTGTCGGCGCGTTGGATGAGCGCGACGAGCCAGCCCGCGATGTTGTCGGGGTAGCTCGTGGGGCGCAGGGTCTGCCCGTTGGGGTAGACGGAATTGATGAACATGCACACGAACCAGCCGCACTCGAGCGTGAGCATGAATTTTTCAAAGACGGGCTTCTCGTGGAAGTAGAAGTAGAGTCCGGGAATCGCCATGTAGAGGAACCACGAGAGGTAGGGGAAGATGAACCACGCGTTGAAGGGAATGAGGTCGTCGAGCGCGCAGTGCATGAGGTGCAGGCCGGGGAAGTCCGTGCCGATGAGCGCCTCGTCGAGGAAGTACCACGCGAAGTGGATGGCGAGATAGATGAAGATGATCCCCTCCCGGCGGTCTGGGACCCAGGGGGATATGTAGCGGTAAGTGCCGACGGGGCGGGGCGGTTCGTGTTTTGACATCATTCAGTCTCCAAAGCTTTCAAAGAATTTTTCGACCGCCTCGGCGGCGGCGCTGCACTGGTCCGCGTAGGGGACGGCGGGATCGTAGACGATCGGCGCGCCGACGTCGATGCGCTGCGCCGACCAGTCAATATGTACGGGGTAAAAGCTAATCTGCTTTTTGAGCCGCGCCCAGCCCAGCCGCCCGAGCGATACGAAGCCGGGGTCGACCTTTTTGTCGTAGGTCAGATAGCCGGTCGGGTGCTCCGGGAAGAGGAGAATGTTTTTCCCCTCGCCGAGCGCGCGGACGCTCTTTTTGAGCGTCTTCAAAACGTCCGTGTCGTGGTAGACGGGGATGCAGTCGCTCCCGCGCAGAATGGGCGGCACAAACAGCGCCACAAGATAGGGCAGCGTGTAGTCCTCGAGCCGCGCCCAGCGGCCGTTCGGGTCCCACCAGAAGTCCCCCCGGATGTAGGCGGGTGCCTCACGCGCCGAGAGCATCTGCGCGTTAATCCACGGGCGCAGGGTGTCGCGCTGATCGAACCAGCCCATCATGGCGATGGGGCCGTAGGCCCGGTCGTGGTTCGCGACGAAGACGGCGGGGCGGCCGTCGTAAGGCTCCGCCCAGCAGGTCTTGACGGGCTTCGTTGCGGCGCAGACGGCGGGGCGGAGGAGCTTTTCGTATATCCAGCTCCTGTGACCCTCCCAGCGCCGGTAGCCGAGGGCCTTGTGTTCCGCGCGCAGACGCTTTTGGCGCGCGCGCTCTTCGAGCGCCGGGTCGCCGATGGAGGCGAGCACGCGGCGGAAAACGATTGAAAACAAAATCGAGGTGTAGGTGACGGAGAGAAAGTCCGCGACAGGCTCCGCGAGGAAGACGGCATCCGTCTGCGTCAGCGGCAGGCCGGCGCGCGGGAGGATGTAGATGAGCGGGACGAGCAAAATGAGCTTGCGCAATATCGCGACGGAGACGGCGCTTTTGGCCTGACCGAGCGCGACGAAGGCCTGCTGACAGGCGACCTGTATGCCGAAGAGCCCGACGACCGCCATGTAGACGCGCAGGGCGTGTGCCGTGAAGGAGACAAATTCGGGGTCGCTGTTGAAGATGTGGACAAAGCCCTGCGGGAAGAGCTCACCGAGGGCCCAGAGCGTCACGGCATAGATGACGCAGCATTTGAGGAGCAGCGAAAAGGCCTTGCGCACGCGCGCGGGGTTTCTCGCGCCGAAGTTGAAGCTGATGATGGTCTGCGCGCCCTGGGCGAGCCCGACGAGCGGCAGCATGACGAGCTGGCTGCAGCTCGAGAGCACCGTCATCGCGCCGACGGCAATGTCCCCGCCGTAGCGCAGAAGGGAGGCGTTGTAGCACACGCACAGGATGCTCTCCGTGGCCTGCATGATGAACGGGGCAAGGCCCAGCGCGAGCGAGGGGCCGACGATCGCGCCGTCGAGCTTCATGCACGCGGCGCGGATGCGCAGGGTCGAGTGCTGCCCGGTGAGAAAGTGGAGGGTGAAGGCGGCGGACACGGCCTGCGAGAGGATCGTTGCGAGCGCCGCGCCGGAAACGCCCATGTCGAGGGCAAAAATGAAGATCGGGTCAAGGACGATGTTCATGACCGCGCCGATCAAAACGGCCTGCATGCTCTTTTTCGCGAAGCCCTCGGCGGTGATGAAGGCCGTCAGGCCGATCGTGAGCTGGACGAAGACCGTCCCGAGCGCGTAGATGCGCATGTAGGGCAGGGCGTAGATGATCGTGTTTTCACTCGCGCCGAAGCGCAGCAGCATGGGCTTGGCCCAGTACAGAAAGATCAGCGTGAGCGCGGCGCCTATCGCGAGCAGCAGGGTGAAGCTGTTGCCGAGCGTCTTTTCGGCGGAGGCGCTGTCCCCCCGGCCGAGATAGATCGAGGCGCGCGGCGCGGCACCCATGCTCACCAGCGCGGCAAAGGCCGAGATGATGAGAATGAGCGGCAGACACACGCCCGCGCCGGTCAGCGCGAGCTTGCCCTCCCCCGGGATGTGGCCGATGTAGATGCGGTCGACGACATTGTAGAGAAGATTTATGAGCTGCGCGGCGATCGCGGGCAGCGCAAGCCTTTTGAGAAGGCCCGCGACCGGCTCGGCCCCCAGCGCGGCTGTTTCACTTTTGACGTTGTTCAAGCTTCCGTACTCCCTGTCCGTCCGCAAAATGCGGCATACTTGTACAGTTTACACAGTTTTTGCCGGGGTGTCAACCGCGCCGGCGGAGCGGCGCGCGCAAAAAAAGCGCCTCACTGCCGCAGCAGGCGCTCCCGCGCCTTGTAGTCCGGCAGAATGCTCGCGACGAGGGCATAAAAGCGCGGGCCGTGGTTTTTCTCCGCGATGTGCGCGAGCTCGTGCACGACGACGTACTCGACCGCCTCGATCGGGTAGTCCGCGAGCCGGAAGCTAAAGCAAAGGCTGTTCCGCCCGCTGCAGCTGCCGAAGCGGTGCTCCGCGCCGGTGACCTTCACGTCTGTCGGCTGGAGGTCCATCTGCGTCGCGTAGCGGATGACGAGCGGGACGACGAGCGCGCGCGTCCTTTCAAAAAGCGCCGCGCGCTGCTCCGGCGTCGGGGCCGGGTGCACCGCCTGCCGCGCTCTGGCCTGTGCGCTTTTTTTCGCCGCCCAGTCCGCGTGGGCGGCGACGAAGCGCTC
>JAKOSQ010000053.1 GCA_029777215.1 Bacillota bacterium | reverse complement strand
CGTTTTCGCAGTTCTCGGTCCCGCCGCCGTCCGACGAGAAGTAGAAGGTCGAGCAGACATTTCCGCCGTAGGTCAGATACTGCCCTGCCGTCTGGTCGGCGGCGAGATTGCTGTTCGTCGTCGAGCGGTAGGTGCCGACATAGGACTGGGAATAGCCGTCGTCCGTGACGTCGAAGCCAACGCTGTTGTAGCTCCGCTGGTTGACATAATAGTAGGAGCGTGCACACACCGCCTGCGCCTTGAGCGCTTCAATCGGCCAACTCGGTTCCATTTCCATTGAGATCGAGCCCTTGACATAATCGTCAACGCCGACGCAGTTGATGACCGTGAAGGCGTCGCTGATGTAGCGCAGAAATTCAAAATCGCCGTAATAGGTCTTGCCGCCATAGCTCGTGACGGCCTTGCCGCTGCTGGTGGTCGGGTGCACGGCAAGGGTCGCGTCCGTGCCGCAGTCGAGCATGAAGAGGGTCGTATAGCTGTTCGTGACCGACACGGCGGCGGCGCGGGACGAGCCGGTGAAGACGTCGCCGGCGACGCCGAGCTTTGCCATGGCGCTCTGCGCAGAGGCGGCGGAACTGTAGCCGCCGATGAGAACGAAATACTGTCCGTAAAGGTAGGCCGGGAAGGCGCTGTTATAGCCCGCAGCAACGCTCTGCGCGGCGTCGAAGCTCTGGTAGGCGGTACGGAGCTTGATGCAGTAGTTGCCGCCCGCGGCGGCACAGGGCAAAACGGTGATCTCCATTTTGCCGGTATAGCCGAGGTTGTGGAAAATGCGGGCGCTGTCGTAATAGCCGAACTGATAGCCCTGACCGACGCTGTTTTTGAGGCTCGCGGTGCTCACGGCGGAGTTGCGCGCGCCGCTGTAGTAGTAGTCGAGCCCGACGCGGACGATGCGGCCGCTCGTGGTCGCCGTTCCGCCGCCGCCCTCGGACGCGCCGATCTGTTTGACGCCGCCGCTCGTGATGGCATAGCTCCCGCCGACGTTTGACACGCCGCCGCTGCCGACGGCGTAGCTCTCAGTAAGCGAGTCGGAGAGCGTACTCTGTCCGTCGTTTACATAGACCGAGCCCGCGGCCTGTACGGGCATCATTTCGGCAAGGCAGCCGAGCAGCAGTGCGAAGCTCAGCAGGAAAGGCCCAATCCGGCCCCCGTGATCTTTCATTATGTACCCCTTTTCACCAAAGTAACAAAAAATCATACTTTAATGCGATAAATTCTGTTCGAACATTGATTGACAGCCGTTTCCGGCGGTGATAAGATTTTTAAAATACCACAGTATCGTCGGAAACCACGCCGTGGTAGTATATTATAGTACACAAACAGTGGAATTGACAAGCTTTGCGGCAAAATTTCAGGGCTGTATTCTTTTCCGGCACGCGGAATACAATAGAACAGCCGTTTATAAAGGAAGGGATCGTCTGCATGAAAAAATACAAGGTCGGCGTCATCGGCGGGACCGGCATGGTTGGTCAGCGCTATATCCTCATCATCGCGGAGCACCCGTGGTTCGAGCTGACGGTGATTGCGGCCAGCCCGCGCAGCGCAGGCAAAACCTATGAGGAGGCCGTCGCGGGCCGCTGGGCAATGACCGCTCCCATCCCCGCGTGTGCCAAGGGCCTCACCGTAATGGACGCGCAGGCGGACATCGCGAAGATCGCGGAGCAGGTGGACTTCGTCTTTTGCGCGGTCGACATGAAAAAGGACGAGATCGTCGCGATGGAGGAAGCTTACGCCAAGCATGAGTGCCCCGTCGTCTCCAACAACTCCGCCAACCGCTGGACGCCGGACGTCCCGATGGTCATCCCGGAGCTCAACCCCGAGCACATCCGCGTCATCGATTCGCAGAGAAAGCGTCTCGGCACCGCCCGCGGCTTCATCGCCGCAAAATCGAACTGTTCCATCCAGAGTTACGTCCCGGCTCTCTCCCCGCTGCGCGAGGAGTTCGGCCTTTCCGCCGTCCTCGCCTGCACCTATCAAGCGATCTCCGGCGCGGGCAAAACCTTTGAGCGCTGGCCCGAAATGGTCGACAACTGCATCCCCTACATCAAGGGTGAGGAGGAAAAGTCCGAGCAGGAGCCGCTGAAGGTCTGGGGCACGCTCGAAAACGGCGTCATCGTCAAGGCGCAAAAGCCCGCCGTCACCGCTCAGTGCCTCCGCGTCGCCTGCAGCGACGGCCACATGGCCGCCGTCTTCGCCCGCTTTGACAGAAAGCCCACGCAGGAGGAAATCCTCGACCGCTGGGCAAACTT
>JAKOSQ010000008.1 GCA_029777215.1 Bacillota bacterium | reverse complement strand
GCGGCAGACCGATCTCGCCGCGCGGCGCACGCTCCGGCGCAAGCGGCTCGTAGCGGAACAGCCGCTCGTATTTGTACTGGAAGAGGTTGTGCTCGTCACTCTCCTGCGCCGCCTTGCCCGCACCCTTTTCGCAGCGGTTGCCCGTGACGAAACGGCTGCCGTCGCTGAACTTGCTGATCGTGAGGCGGCAGTTGTTGGCGCAGCCGCCGCAGCGGACGTGGCGGTTTTCCATCGAAAAGCCGTCGAGCTCCTCAGCGGAGAGGAGGTCCGAGGGTCCGCGCGTCGCACTCGGCTCAGCGAGCCAGCGGTCGCGTCCGATGAGGGCCGCGCCGAAGGCGCCCATGTTGCCCGCAATGTCCGGACGGACGACCTCGCGGTCCAGAACGGACTCCATGCTCTTCAAAACGGCGTCGTTGAGGAAGGTCCCGCCCTGCGCGACGATGTGTTCGCCGGCCTGCGAGGGGTCGCGGAGCTTAATGACCTTGTACAGCGCGTTGCGGATGATGGAATAGGAGAGGCCCGCGGAGATGTCCGCGAGGGCCGCGCCCTCCTTCTGGGCCTGCTTGACCTTGGAGTTCATGAAGACCGTGCAGCGCGTGCCGAGATCGACCGGGTGCCGCGCCGTGATCGCCTCGTGGGCGAACTGCTCGACCGTCATGTCGACGGACTTGGCGTAAGTCTCCAAAAAGCTGCCGCAGCCGGAGGAGCAGGCTTCGTTGAGCGTGATGCTGTAGATCGCGCGGTCCTTGATGCGGATGCACTTCATGTCCTGTCCGCCGATGTCGAGGATGAAGTCGACGTCCGGCTGGAAGGCCTTGGCCGCCGTGTAGTGGGCGACCGTCTCGATCTCGCCGTAGTCCGCGCGGTAGGCGGTCTTGATGAGGCCCTCGCCGTAGCCGGTCGTGACGCAGTAGGCGATGTAGAGCTCCTTCGGCATCTGCGCGTAGAGGTCGCGCAGGAGCATTCGAGTCGTTTCGACAGGATTCCCCTCGTTGTTGTGATAAAAAGTGTAGAGCAGCCTGCCGTCTTCATTGATGAGGGCGGCCTTGGTCGTTGTGGAGCCGGCGTCGATGCCGAGGAAGGCAGGACCGGACGCCGTTGCGAGTTCTGCGCGCTCCACGCGGTTTTTATCCTGACGCGCGCGGAAAGCGTCGTAGTCCGCGCCGTCCTGGAAGAGCGGCGGGAGGGTCTTTGTGAGCTCCGCGCCCTCCGACCCGGCGGCGCGCAGGCGCTCTAAAAGTGTGTCCATGCGCACGGACTGGGCCTTCGCGGAGAGCAGCGCCGCGCCGATGGCGACGTAGAACTGCGCGTTTTGCGGGAAGATGACCTCCTCGGGCTTGAGGCCGAGCGTTTCGACGAAGCGGCGGCGCAGCTCCGAGAGGAAGGACAGCGGTCCGCCCAGGAACGCGACGTTGCCCCGGATGGGGTGGCCGCAGGCAAGGCCGGTGATCGTCTGGTCGACGACGGCCTGGAAGATCGACACGGCGAGATCTTCGCGCGCCGCGCCCTCATTGATGAGGGGCTGGATGTCGCTCTTGGCGAAGACGCCGCAGCGCGCGGCAATGGGGTAGATCGTTGTGTAATGCTTCGCGGCCTCGTTGAGGCCCTGCGCGTCGGTGTTTAAAAGCAGCGCCATCTGGTCGATGAACGCGCCGGTGCCGCCGGCGCAGGTGCCGTTCATGCGCTGCTCGACGGTGCCGCCGTAAAAGGTGATCTTCGCGTCCTCGCCGCCGAGCTCGATGGCGACGTCCGTCTGCGGGATGAGGGCCTCCACGGCGCGGGAGCAGGCCACGACCTCCTGCTCAAAGGGGACGTCGAGCCTGTCCGCGAGGGAGAGCCCGCCGGAGCCGGTGACGGTGACGTGGTATTCGCCCGCATACTCCTTCCGAAAATCTTCAAGGAGCTCGCGGACCTTGTCGAAGACG
The DNA here is from genome assembly GCA_029777215.1 of Bacillota bacterium. Lineage (GTDB taxonomy): Bacteria > Bacillota > Clostridia > Oscillospirales > Oscillospiraceae > UBA2658. The sequence continues at coordinate 8,015 of JAKOSQ010000008.1, read as the reverse complement.
TTCGACATGTGGCGCTCATAGCGCTTATAGAGAACTTTGTCCTTTTCGTCGAGCAAAACGAGCTTTACGGTTGTTGAGCCGACGTCGATACCTAATTTTTTCATGCTTGCCTTTCTCCCGGAAAAAGCCGGTCTCTGCCGGCGCTGCAGCGGGCACTGTCTATCAATAGCCGGGCCGTACCCGGCTTTGTTTTTATAATGAGGTATATGCGCGTCCGTCAGGAGATATTCTGCTCCGCGACCTGCTCGGAGAGCTCCGCCACGCGCTTCATGATGCGGACGTGCTCCAGCGCGTCCTGCTCGCCCAGCAGCCGCAGCAGCTCCGAGAGATTGCGGACAGCCTCGTCCCGCCGCTCGGTGGCGAAGGTCCTCCCCTTTTCGGTGACGAAAACCTGAATCTTGCGCCGGTCCTTCGGGTCCGGCACGCGGACGACATAGCCCTTTTTGCAGAGACTGTTGAGGATGGAGGCCACGCGCGAGGTGTTCACGCCGAAATTCTCGCTGATGTCCCCGGCGCACGCGCCGTCCCGCTCCTCAAGAAGATAGAGGAGAACCGGTAGTTCCCCTCTTGAGACCTCGGAAATATTGTTTTGGATGAGGCGGCAGCTGCGGTCCCCCGCAATGCGGTATTCAAGCAGCTCCGCCGCGTATTTTTCATAGTTCATCATGTAATTACCTCACACCATGAGCATTCTAAGCGCATGGGCCTCGTTTGTCAAGTGGCGTGAGACATCCTGCACGAAATGGCCCGCCTGTTTTGTCGTTTTGAAAAAAGTGACAGACGTCCCGCCGCAGCGGGACGTTTGTCTATACTTTTTTTATTTCACGCGGACAAGCTCATACTGGCGGGTGCCGAGGCCGATCTTTTCGGCGTGGGCAAGGCAGCTCTGCCATTCGGACTCGGGCGTCGAGTTTGTGAAGTGGTCGTGGTGGTCAACGAAATCGGGGCTCGCCATATTGCGGCCGAGCTGGCTGTCCGCGATCGGGGCCGCGGCCATGACGGCGTCCGCACAGGCTTGGTCGAGGGCCAGCGGGTCGAAGGACGCAAACATGCCGATGTTCGGCACGATGGGAACGTCGTTTTCGCCGTGGCAGTCGCAGTTCGGGGAGACGTCCATGACGAGGGAGATGTGGAAATTCGGCCTCCCGTCGACGACCGCCTTGGTGTATTCGGCCATGCGGCAGTTGAGCAGCTTGTTCGCGGCGTAGTCGTCAAAGCGGATCGCGTCGAAGTTGCAGGCGCCGAGGCAGCGGCCGCAGCCGACGCAGTGCTCGTGGTCGACGTGCATCTTTTTGGCCTCCGCGTCAAAGACGAGGCCGCTGTTCGCGCACTCCCTCTGGCAGCGCTTGCAGCCGCGGCAGAGCTCGGTCACGACGTGGGGCTTGCCGCCGGAGTGCTGTTCCGTCTTGCCCGCGCGGGAGCCGCAGCCCATGCCAATGTTTTTGATCGTGCCGCCGAAGCCGGTCATCTCGTGGCCCTTGAAGTGGGTGAGGCTGAGGAAGACGTCCGCGTCCATGATGGCGTGACCGATGCGGGCCTCCTTGACGTATTCGCCGCCGACGACCGGCACCGCGACGTCGTCTGTGCCCTTGAGGCCGTCGCCGATGAGGATGGGGCAGCCGGTCGACAGCGGGCTAAAGCCGTTTTCCCACGCGCACTCGAGGTGCTCGAGCGCATTTTTGCGGCTGCCGGGGTACATCGTGTTGCAGTCTGTGAGAAACGGCTTGCCGCCGCACTCCTTCACGACGTCCGCGACCGCCTTGGCGTAGTTCGGGCGCAGAAAGCTGACGTTGCCGAGCTCGCCGAAGTGCATCTTGATGGCGACGAATTTGCCGTCCATATCGAGCTCGGCGATGCCGGCGGCGCGGATGAGCTTCTTGAGCTTGGTTGGCAGGCCGTCGCCGAACGCGACCGTGTGAAAATCCGTATAATAAACCTTTGCTTTTTCCATGGTGTTTTCCTCCGTTTCTTTTGCGGCGGTGAATGAGTTTTTTTGTTCCGTATCTAAAAGCATATACCCCGAACAGGGCCGCAAGTCAATAGTCTGCACGAAAAAAATGAGCGCGCCGGCGCGCGCCGGCGATTTGTGTTGCCATCGTTCCGCCGCCATAGTATAATGAAAATTACCCTGTAAATTGAAAAGAGTGGAACAATTGAACGAAGAATTTGAAAAATTGCCCGAGAACATCATGGGCACGATGGACGAGCGCCCGCTGCTGATGAAGCTCGCCGTCCCCATGATGATCTCCATGCTGATCCAAGCGCTGTATAACGTCGTGGACAGCTTCTTTGTCTCGCGCCTAAGCGAGGACGCGCTCACCGCTGTCGGCCTCGCCTTCCCGGTCCAGAACCTCATGATCGGCATCGCGGTCGGCACCGGCGTCGGCATCAACTCGCTGCTCTCCCGCCGCCTCGGCGAAAAAAACCAGAAGGCCGTCAACGACGCGGCGATGAACGGCATTTTCCTCGCGCTGCTGAGCACGATCGCCTTCATCTTTGTCGGGCTCTTCGGGGCGCACGCCTTCTTTGAGCGGCAGACTGAGAACCCCGAGATCGTCAAAATGGGCACGGACTACCTCCGCATCTGCTGCGTCGTCTCCTTCGGCATGTTCTTTGACATCACCTACGCCCGCCTGCTGCAGTCGACCGGCAAGACGAAGCTCTCGATGATCGGCCAGATGGTCGGCGCGATCACAAACATCATCCTCGACCCGATCATGATTTTCGGCCTGCTCGGCTGCCCAAAAATGGGCGTCGCCGGCGCGGCGGTCGCGACCGTCATCGGTCAGATTTTGTCGTCCTTTGTCGATCTTTACTTCAACCTCAAATATAATAAAGAGATCCAGTTCAAGCTCCGGGGCTGGCGTCCCAGCGGCAAAACCATCGGCGAGATCTACGCCGTCGGCGTGCCCGCCATCGTCAACACCACGGTCGTCTCCGTGATGATTTACGGCATCAACCTCATCCTCATCGCGTTTTCCGCCTCCGCCACGGCGGTCATGACGGTCTATTTCAAGCTCCAGAGCTTCATCTACATGCCGGTCTTCGGACTCAACAACGGCATGATCCCCATTGTCGCTTACAACTTCGGCGCGCGCCGCCCCGACCGCATCCGCCGCACAACGAAGATCGCGCTCATCTACGCGTTCGTCATCATGGCGATCGGCCTTGCGCTGTTCCAGCTCTTCCCGAAGCCGATTTTGTCGATCTTCATCGACAAGCCCGAGACGATGGCGATGGGCGTCGCCGCACTGCGGCGCATCAGCCTGGGCTTTCTGTTCTCCGGCGTCGTTTTCGTGCTGTGCTCCGTTTTTCAGGCGCTCGCGCGCGGGGTCTACGCCCTCATCGTCCAGATCGTCCGCCAGCTCGTCGGCGTGCTACCGATTGCATGGCTGCTCGCAAAGACGGGCGAGGTCAACAACGTCTGGTGGGCCTTCCCCTGCGCCGAGGTGCTGGGCTTCATCGTCGCCCTGCTCCTCTACCGCCGCGTCAAGCGCACCCAACTCGACAAACTTTAACGGCTCTGGGCAAGCCCCGAGCTGTTAAAGGGGAATGCACTCCGCTTCGCGCCTCGTTGGCCGCAAGCGGCCAGTCGTCGCACACTCCGCGAGAAGTATTTTTTGCCGCGCACAGGTCGCGGCGAAAAATACTTCCATTTTATTCGCGCCTGCGGGCGCGAGCTCTGCGAGGGTTTTTCAAAACGAAAGTGGATGTGTTTCACAACGCGTCCACTTTCGTTTTTTCGCTTCCCGGCTCATATCGTCTCGCCGAGCTTTTTGAGAACGTCCTTGAAATAGTCCGGCAGCTCGCTTGTCACCGTGACGTACTCGCCGGTGCGCGGGTGGAGAAAACGAAGCTCCTTCGCGTGAAGGCACTGACCCTCGAGTCCCTTGTCCGCGCGCTTGCGGCCATACACCAGATCGCCCAGCAGCGGGTGGCCGATGTGCGCCATGTGGACGCGGATCTGGTGCGTGCGCCCCGTTTCGAGCATGCAGCGGACGTGGGTGTAGCCGTTGTAGCGCGCGATGACCTCCCAGTGCGTGATGGCGCTTCGACCGTCCGGTATGACGGCCATGCGCTTGCGGTCCGCCGGGCAGCGCCCGATCGGCGCGTCGACGGTGCCGGAATCCTCGCGAAGATTGCCGCAAACGACGGCCTCGTAGGTCCGCGCGAGCGTGTGGTCCGCGAGCTGGGCAGAGAGATAGCGGTGGGCGTAGTCGTTTTTCGCGGCGATGATGAGGCCGGAGGTGTCCATGTCGATGCGGTGGACGATGCCGGGCCGCTTTTCGCCGCCGACGCCCGAGAGACTGTCCCCGCAGTGGTACAAAAGCGCGTTGACGAGCGTTGAATCCGGGTGTCCGGGTGCGGGGTGGACGACCATGCCGCGCGGTTTGTTCACAACGATCACGTCAGCGTCCTCAAAGGCGACGTCGAGGGGGATGTTCTGCGGCACGAGTGCCGTTTCCTCCGGCTCCGGGACCTCGACGACGTAGACGTCGCCGGCCGTGACCCGGTGGTTTTTTTTGAGCGGCTCGCAGCGGAGTGTCACCGCACCGTCCGCGATGAGGCGCGCGGCTTGACTTCGCGTGAGCGCATCGATCTCATGCGCAAGGAGAGCGTCGATCCGCTCGCCGCTCTCCGTTGCCGTCACAGTATAGGTGTCTGTCATTTGTCCTTGAACTCCGCGATGATATCGTCGACCGAGAAGGCGCCCTCGTCCTTTTTCGGCGCGGCGGGCCTGACGTCGGAAAAGAGGTCCGGCGCGGCCTCCGGGGCCGGGGCGGGTTCGGGCTGTGCGGCCGGGGCGGGCGCGGGGGCCTGGGCCGTCTCGTCAAAGGGGTTGGCCCAGTCGGTCTTCGCCGTCTCGGCGTCCGCCGGCGCGGACGCATTATTGAACGTTTCAAAAGGATTGGTGTGCGCCGGACGCTTTGCGGTCTTCTCCGCCGGCGCGGGCTCGTCGAGCGGGGTCACCCACTCGCCGGGGCCAACGCCGAGCTGCGGCTCGGTCTTTTCGATCTCGCGGGCCAGCTTTTCGGCCTCAATGTGCTTTTTGCCCTCGACGACGGGGCGGCTGAGCTGGGAGATATAATCGACGCGGTCAGCCATCGGGTCCGGCTCCTCGCCGCGGCGCGGACGCGGGACGCGCGGCACACGCTCGGCGGCCTCCGAGAGCTTCTTGTCGCTGAAATCGTCCTTGTTTTTCAGCAGGTAAATGCAAAACAGGATGCCGCACACGGAGATGAAGATGTCCGCGATATTGAAAACGGGGAACCAGTCCAGAAATTTGGGTGCGAACTGGAACATGTCGACGACGTAGCCGCTGACAATGCGGTCGAGGCAATTGCCGACGCCGCCGGCCATGACCATGACAAGCATCCAGCGGCCGAAGCGGCCCTTTATGACGTCGTTTTTGAGCAGCCAGATCACGAGCGCGACAAAGGCGACCGCGAGAACGATGAACAGCCACCGCGCACCCGCATTCCGGAGGATGCCGAATGCCGCTCCGGAATTGTGGATGTTGGTGATGTCGACAACGTTGGGGATAAAGCTGCGCGGAGCGCTGTTGAGCGGGATATTCACGCTCGTCCAGTATTTCATTGCCTGATCGCCGATCAGGATGAGCAGCACGGCGATAACGTAGGACATAGAAGTACCTCCTGCGGGTAAAAAATCGGTCTGGCGAAAAAGTCCTGCGGACTTCTCCGCCAAGGGGTTGTGCTGCTTGAAAATCAGTCCTTGAGCACGGCGGCGCAGCGCGGGCAGAGCTCGGGATCGTCCGCGTCCTCGCCGATGTGCTCGCTGTGGGTCCAGCAGCGCGGGCATTTCGGGGCTTCGCTCGGAATGACCTTCACCTTGACGCCCTTGAATTCCTCACCCGCGAGGCCCTCGCCGTCGCCGGACAAGACCGTGACCTTGGAGACGATGCAGTCCGCCGCGAGCGGCATGTCGCGGATCTTGTCGAAGCTCGTCTTCGCCTCGTCGGAGACGAAGAGCGTGATCTCCGCGTCGAGCGGCTTGCCGATGGTCTTTTCGCCGCGCGCGAGCTCGAGCGCCTTGTTGACGTCGTCACGCAGGGCGATGAGAAGCTCGAAGCGCTCACTCTCGGCGGCATCGAAGCTCCAGGCGGGATTTGCCTTCGGCATGTCGTTTAACATGACGTGCTTCGGGTCCATCGATTTGTCGAGCTTCATGTCGCCCCAGATCTCGTTCGAGGTGAACGCGAGGATCGGCGCAATGAGGCGGACCATGGCGCTGAGGATCTCATACATCGCGGACTGCGCGCTGCGGCGCAGCTTGCCGTCGCGCTTTTCGCAGTACAGGCGGTCCTTGACGATGTCGAGATAGAAGTTCGAGAGGTCCATGACGCAGAACTTGTGGACAGCGTTCACGACATTATAGAATTCGTAGGCTTCATAGGCCGCGGTGCAGCGCTCGATGAGCGCGTTTGTGCGTACGAGCGCCCAGCGGTCGAGCTCTTCCATCTCCTCGAAGCGGACAAGGTCCTTGTCGGGATCGAAGCCGTCGAGGTTGCCGAGCATGAAGCGGCAGGTGTTGCGGATCTTGAGATAGGTGTCCGAGAGCTGCTTGAAGATGTTGTCCGAGCAGCGCATGTCAACGCGGTAGTCGGCGCTCGCCGCCCAGAGGCGCATGAGGTCCGCGCCGTATTTCGGGATGAGCTCGTCTGGCAAAACGGAGTTTCCGAGGCTCTTGTGCATGGCCTTGCCCTCGCCGTCGACGGTCCAGCCGTGGGTCAGGACGGATTTGTACGGGGCTTTGCCGCGCGTGGCCACGGAAGTCAGCATCGAGGACTGGAACCAGCCGCGGTACTGGTCCGCGCCCTCGAGATAGAGGTCGGCGGGCCACTGCTCGGGGTGGTCGTGCTCGAGCGAGCAAACGTGGGACGAGCCGGAATCAAACCAGCCGTCGAGCGTGTCGGTGCCCTTTGTGAAGCTCTTGCCGCCGCACTTGGGGCAGGTGCAGCCTTCGGGCAGGAAAGCGGAGGCGTCCATCTCGAACCAGGCATTGGAGCCCTTTTCGCCGAAAACTTTGGAGACGAGCGCGATGGTCTCCGGCGTGCACAGCGGCTCGCCGCAGTCCGCGCAGTAGAGCACCGGGATCGGCAAACCCCACTGGCGCTGGCGGGAGATGCACCAGTCGGAGCGCTCGCGGATCATTGAGATCATGCGGTCGTGGCCCCATTCGGGCATCCACTTGATGTCTTCGCACTGGGCGACAGCCTCGTCTTTGAATGCATCGACAGAGCAGAACCACTGGTTCGTGGCGCGGAAGATGATCGGGCTCTTGCAGCGCCAGCAGTGGGGGTAGGAGTGGGTGAAGTCCTCGCTCGCGAAAAGCGCGCCCGCCTCTTTCAGGTCGTTGAATATGGGCTCGTGGGCCTTCAAAACGTGCAGTCCCTCATACTTGCCGGCGTCGGCGGTGAAGCGGCCGCTGTCGTCGACATTGACGACGAGGTCGCGGCCCGCCTTGATCTGCGGGTAGCGCTGGCAGACGATGAAGTCGTCCGCGCCGTAGGCCGGTGCGGTATGGACGCAGCCGGTGCCGGCGTCGAGCGTGACGTGCTCGCCGTTGATAACGAGAGAGGTCTGGTCAAAAAGCGGGTGCTGCGCCTCCATGAGCTCAAAGTCGCTGCCCTTCATGACGGCAAGGGTCTCCGTGATCGTGAGGCCGGCTTTTTTGAGAACGCCCTCGACGAGTTCCTTGGCCATGATGTAGATTTCACCGTTCGAGGCACGGACGACAGAATACTCAAAGTCCGGTCCGAGGCAAATCGCGAGGTTGCCGGGGATGGTCCAGGTGGTCGTCGTCCAGATGACGAAGTAGATGTTATCAAGCGGGCCGAACTGCGCGAACTTGCCGTTGTCGTTGACCACGCGGAACTTCACAAAGATGGTCGTGACGGGGTCGTCGGCGTATTCGATTTCGGCCTCAGCGAGAGCGGTCTCGTCGTGCGGGCACCAGTAGACCGGCTTTTTGCCGCGGTAGATGTAGCCCTT
>JAKOSQ010000007.1 GCA_029777215.1 Bacillota bacterium | reverse complement strand
GCGCGGCCCGGCTTGCGAGCCGCGCGAGGCGTTCGGATGTAAAATCAGTTGATGCCCTTCATCTTCTTGATCTCAGCGGTGAGAACAGGAAGAATCTCAAACAGATCGCCGACAACGCCGTAATCCGCGACGTTGAAGATCGGGGCGGTCTCGTCCTTGTTGATGGCGATGATGGTCTTGGAACCGCTCATGCCAGCAAGGTGCTGGATCGCGCCGGAAATGCCGCAGGCGATATAGAGCTTCGGACCGACGGTCTTACCGGTCTGGCCGACCTGGTGAGAGTGAGCAATCCAGTCGCTGTCGACAGCCGCGCGGGAGGCGCCGACGACGCCGCCGAGGACGTCCGCCAGCTCCTTGATGGGCTTGAAGCCTTCCGGTCCGCCAACGCCGCGGCCGCCGGAGACGATGATCTCTGCGCCTTCGAGGTCGACGATGTCGCCGGCTGCTTCCTTGATGACCTCAAGGAACTCGGTGCGGATATCTTCGGGAGCGACATGGAAGTCTTCCTTGATGATCTCGGCCGTGCGCTTTTCGTCCGCTTCGCCTCTCTTGAAGACGCCGGGACGGACAGTGCCGATCTGCGGACGGTTGTTCGGGCAGAGAATTGTAGCCATGAGGTTGCCGCCGAATGCCGGACGGGTCCAGGCAACGTTGCCGGACTCTTCGTCGTAAGCCAGCTGCGTGCAGTCGGCGGTCAGGCCGGTGCGGAGGCGGCAGGAAAGACGCGGACCCATGTCGCGGCCGCTGTTGGTTGCGCCGATGAGGATGCTCGTCGGGGCAAACTTTTCAACGAGGTGATACATGGCGGTGACATAAGCGTCGGTGGTGTAGTGCTGATACTCGGGGCCGTCGACAACGATGACGGAGTCAGCGCCGTGCTCGACAGCGGTCTTGACAGCGGCGTCGGCTTTGTAGCCGATGACGATACCGACAAGCTTGCCGCCCTGCTTGGTAGCGATGTCCTTGCCGGGGTTGAGAAGCTCGGCGCCGACGTTCTTGGCGGTGCCGTCTTCGTTGGTTTCAATAAATACCCAAAGGTCTTTCGTTTTCGGATCCATTTTCGTTTCCTCCCTTATACAATGCCGTCGGCAACGAGCTTTTTGAACAGGGCGTTCGCGGTGTCAGCGCCCGTCTCTTCCTGGATCTTGATGCCGCCGCTCTTGACAGGAGGCGTAAAGGTCTTCTTGACCTTTGTGGGCGAACCCTTGAGGCCGACGCGCTCGGGATCGATGCCGGTGAGATCGGCAAAGCCGATCGTCGGGATTTCTGCGCGGTTGGCGGCCATCTTGGACTTGATGGAGGGGTAACGCGGGTCCCAAGAGGGCTTCGTGACGGTGATGACGCAGGGGGTCTTGATGGCGATCATTTCGCAGCCGTCTTCGAGTTCCTTCTTGACCTTGAGCTTGCCGTTGCCTTCGTCGAAAGCTTCGAGCGCATAGGTGACCTGCGGATAGCCAAGGTGCTCGGCGATCTCCGGGCCGACCTGGGCGGTATCGCCATCGATCGCCTGCTTGCCGCAGAAGATGATGTCAAACTTGCCTTCAAGCTCTTCGAGCTTTTTGACAGCGCAGGAGAGTATGTAGCTGGTAGCGAGCGTATCGGAACCGCCGAATTCACGGCCGGAGACCAGATAAGCCTTGTCGCCGCCGACAGAGAGGCATTCCTTCAGAGCGGTCATGGCCTGAGGAGGTCCCATGGAAACGACGGTGATCTTTGTGCTGGGGTCCTTGTCCTTGATGCGGGCAGCGCACTCGAGTGCGTAACCGTCGAAGGGGTTAACGATGCTGGGAACGCCGTCACGGATGAGGGTGTGCTTTTCGGGGTCTATCCTGATTTCTGTGGTATCGGGTACCTGTTTGACACAAACAAGTATGTTCATGATAGAAATTCCTTCTTTCCATATTATTGCCGTTGCAATCGAACGCGCCGGACCCCGGATGACAGTGAAGCCGAAAGGCGGGATTCCGGACGTCGTGCGCCCGAAAGAACGCAGTTGTCCCACGTTTTTTTATTATACATTTTAATAGATCGAATGTCAACATTTCTGCAGCAAGGCAGCGCGGCGAAGCACGACCAAAATGCGGCAGCTTTCGCGCCTGCCTTGTGTGCAAAAAGGCAACAAAAGAGAAAGTCCGCACAAACACAGCGGTGCTTATGCGGACTTTCCAGCGCTGTTACGGTATTACATGAGCGGACTCACGCGATATGTAGCAGAGTTCTTCTTACATCATGCCGGAGGCCTTGAGGAGGGACTTCACGATGACCATACGCTGGACCTGGTTCGTGCCCTCGAACAGCTGGCTGATCTTAGCGTTTCTGTACATGATCTCGATCGGGTACTCCTTGGAGTAGCCGTTGCCGCCGAAGATCTGGATGGCGTCCTCGGTGCACTTGACGTAGGAGTCGGAGGACATGGTCTTGGAAGCGGAAGCAAGAGCGCTGTCCTTGACGCCGGTGTCGATGAGACGGGCGACCTTGTAGGCCAGAGCGCGGGAAGCTTCGTAACGGATTTCCATGTCGGCGATCATGAACTGGATAGCCTGGTTGGTGAGGATCGGCTGGCCGAAGGTGACGCGGGTTGCCGCGTACTCAAGGCACTTGTCGATGCAGGACTTCATGCCGCCGCAGGTGCTGGCGCCAACGCCTGCCGGACGGGTGACGTCGAAGGTGCTCATGGCCATCTTGAAGCCGGAGCCCTCTTTGCCGACGAGGTGATCATCGGGAACGCGGACGTTGTCGAAGACGACCTCGGAGGTATTGGAAAGGCGGATGCCCATCTTGTCCTCGTCCTTGCCGACGGAGACGCCGGGACGATCGCGCTCAACGATAAAGCAGGACAGACCGTGCGTGCCGGCATCGGGGGTGGTGACGGCGAAGACGGTGAAGACGCTGGCGAGCGGAGCGTTCGTGATGAAGCACTTCGTGCCGTTGATGACCCACTCGTGGCCCTCGTGGACAGCGGTGGTGCGTGCGTTGGCAACGTCGGAGCCGGCGTCTGCTTCGGTCAGCGCGAAAGCTGCGAGGCCGCCGTCAACGATGAATTTGCCGTAGAGGTTCTTCTGCTCGTCTGTGCCGTACTGAGCGATAGGCTCATAGGAAAGGCTGCAGGCACCGATCGTGGTGGCGAAGCCGGAATCCTGATAACCAATCTCTTCAAGAACGATGGAGTTTGCAACCTGGCCCATGCCGCCGCCGCCGATTGCTTCGGGGAGCGTGATGCTGGTGAGGCCCATTGCGGCTGCCTTCTTGACGACGTCCATCGGGACTTTGTTCTGCTCGTCGCATTCCTTGATCTTCTCAAAAGGAAGCTCCTTGCGAATGAAGTCGCGAGTCATCTGTTGAATGTCAATTTGGTCCTGTGTGAATTCAAATTCTTCTTGCATTTTCCTGTCTCCTTCATACATTGTCTGGTCTTTTGCGATGATCGAGTACGGCGCCTTTCATTGCTGATACGGCACCCGTTCAGATTGGTCGCGGCCCCCAAGGCACTGTATTTTCAGAGAAAACAGACGCCTGTGAGTGCGTTAATTATCTGACAATCGACTTCAAACATTATAACGCTTATCACATTTTTTTGCAATGCTTTTGCGCAAATAATATTTGTTTTTTCCCAGATATCAGCATTTGTAAAATAAATTAAACATTAAATAGCTAAATACTCAACAAATTAACATATCTTCAGACATAGACAAACACCCGGGAAGCCGAAGACTGTGCGTCAGACAAGGATTTCCCCGCTTGACAGTGCCGCTTGAATATGCGATTATGAATAAAAAAGGATCATCCGGACGGGAGGTTCACAGCATGGGATATTGTACGGAATGCGGCGCACGGCTGCCGGAGGACGCGTCGTTTTGCACGAGCTGCGGCGCGCCGGTGCGCCCGGCCAGCAGGGACGGCGCGCGGGAGGAAGACCGCCGGAGCGGCGCAGCCGCGCCGCCGCACAGCGACATGGGCTATGGTTCCCGGCCGGGGGCGAAAAAGAAAAACGGCGACGGCAAGATTGCTGCCATCGTCATCACGGTCGTCGTTATTCTCTTCGCCGCCGCCGGTTATCTGCTCGACAAGGCCGTGGACAGCAGCGACTGCCGGGGCTACTGGGAGAGCTCAGCAGTCGAGGTCAACGGTGCGGAAAAGGATAGCTACCTCGGAAACGACATCAACGGTCTTTTTGGCATCGAGGTGAGCAAGGACGGCACGGCGTCGATGGGCTCTGCCTTCACGACCGAGGTCTACAGCGGCAGCTGGAGACGCAGCGGCAGCGGCATCGTCATCTATGACGGCGACGAGGAAATCCCCGTGACCAAAAAGGACGGAAAGCTCCGCATCTATTACGACGGCCTTTACATTATTTATTCCAGGGCCACGGGCAACATGGACCATCCGAGCGTGGCGCACGGCTCGCTTGCCGACGGCGGCGGAGCGCGCGCACTCCCCTCGCCCGGCGAAGAAGACACCGCCTCCGGCGCGGTGGGCGCGGGCAGCTACAGCGTCGCGATCACCGGCGCGCAGGCCGCGAAGAATGCCGAGGGCGACGACACGCTGCGCATCTACTTCACCTACACGAACCACAGCGAATATTCGCAGTCCGCGTGGGACACGCTCGAGCTTGCCGCGGAGCAAAACGGCAAAACGCTTGAGCCGGACGACGCGCAGGAGACGACGGACGAGGGCGTGATGCTGCTCTCGCGCGTACGTCCCGAGGTGACGGTGCAGTGCTGCTACACGGTCGACTTCGACCCGAACGGCGGCGAGGTGGGCTTTGCGATTGTCGGCTGGGATTCCGGGACGGACGGCGGCCGCGTGCACACCTCCTTCACGCCCGGGCAGCTGCCCGGCGCGCCGCAGAAGCTGGAGCTCAAGCCAGTGGCCGAGCCGAAGTGGACGGCTGCCCTACCCGCCGAGGGCGCAATTGACGACTATGAGGTCAGTGTCACGGGCGCGGAGCGCGTCACGGACGAGGACGGCGAGGCGGCTGTGCGCATCCTCTACCGCTTTGAAAACAACAGCGGCAAGGAGATCAGCATGGACGAGGCGCTGCGGGTATGGACCTACCAGGACGGCGTTTCGCTGCAGACGGTCGATCCAGCGGAGAGCTGCGAGAGCGACGACGCCTATACGATGCCTGTCGAGCCCGGCGCGAACCGAATAGTCTCCTGCGTTTTCCGCCTGCGAAACAGCTCGTCCCAGATCGAAGCGGAGGTCGAAACGGTCGAAAGCTATGACGCGGTCGGACAGACCTACGCCGTGAAAGGTTAAAAGTAAGCGGCGTCAGACACGCAAAATGTGTCTGACGCCGCTTGCTTTCTGTTTAGAGGACGTCCAGCCGATCCTTTTTCTGCAGGAGCTGCTGCCTTTTGTAGTAAATGGGTGAAAATTTAAACGAGAAGATTGAGGCCGGCTGTTTTGGTGCCGGAGAGCGCAGCGTTCGCCGTTTCGGTGGAGATGATGGCGTTAATCTCCCTGAGCGTGTCGGCGGCGGTTT
>JAKOSQ010000052.1 GCA_029777215.1 Bacillota bacterium | reverse complement strand
CGCGCGGACAGGGGGATCGCCTCACCCATGAGGCTCTTCAGTTTTCCGCCTGCCGCCGCGGTTCTCGCCATTTCGGCATTTTTCGTGCTTAGATGGAGAAATTATAACATGTCCGCTCATATTTGTGCAATAGCGGCAGGAAGAAATCGGTTACGAATTCCACGCCCGATATTCACAATTTTTCCCCGCCGGACCCCTCGAGAAAGGCGGTCAGGCAAGGTCGGAAGGCGCTCGGCAGCGGATAACGTGCCGCGAGCTCCGCCGGCAGCGCCCAGGTAAGGCCGTCGCCGCCGCCCTCGGGCGGCAGCTTCACGCGCCAGCCGGAAACGCGCCACTCCACATGCGTGAAAATGTGGCGGTAGGGTGCGAGCGGCGTGAGCCGCAGCGGTTCGAGTCCAAGCGCGCGCACCGCCGCGACCGCCTCGTCCCGCGTGAGCGTTCCCTCCGCGCCCGGCAGCTCCCAGAGCGAGGCCAGCAGTCCGCGTCCCGGACGGCGGCGCAGGGCCAGCCGACCCTCGCGCTCGAGCAGGAAAACGGTCCGCTCCTCGACGCGGCGCGGCGGCTTCGGACGCTTCTGCGGGTAATTTGTCTCCTCTCCCGCCAGATGTGCTTTGCATTCTGTCCTGACGGGACAATCTTCGCAGTGCGGCGCGGCGTTCGGCAGACAGACGGTCGCGCCGAGTTCCATGAGCGCCTGATTGAACGCGCCGCTCTCCCCCGCCGGCATGAGCGCCGCGAGCGCATCCGTGACGCGCCGCTTCACGGCGTCGTCCGCGATGTCGCCGCTGTCCGCCGTCAGGCGCGTGAAAACGCGCAGAACGTTTCCGTCGACCGCCGGGACCGCCTGTCCAAAGGCGATCGAGGCGACCGCGCCCGCCGTGTAGGGGCCAACGCCCGGCAGAGACAGGAGCGCGTCGTAGTCCGCCGGCAGCGCCCCGCCGAAGCGCTCGGCGCAGACGCGCGCGGCCTTTTGCAGGTTTCGCGCGCGCGAGTAGTAGCCAAGGCCCTCCCAGAGCTTTAAAAGCCGTTCCTCCGGCAGCGCCGCGAGCGACGCGACATCCGGCGCGGCGGCAACAAAGCGCTCGAAATAACCCTTCACGGCCTCGACCCGCGTCTGCTGAAGCATGATCTCCGAAACCCAAACGCGATAGGGCGTCACGTCCCGCCGCCAGGGCAGGTCGCGGGCGTTCGCGGCGTACCAGTCCAGCAGAGGCCGGACGATGTCTGAAAGCACCATGTGTTTCCTTTCGTATTGCGTTCGGCGCATGCGGCGCAAAAAAAGCGGGCATACTGCCGCCGAGGTGATTTTATGGACCCGCTGAAAGAGCTTCCGCTCGGCTTTGGCATTGCGCTCGCCCAGAACGAGGAGGCGATGCGCCGCTTTTCCGCTCTGACCGACACGCAGAAACGGCAGCTCGTTGAGCGCACGCACACCGTCTCGTCCAAGGCGGAGATGCACGCCCTCGTCGAGCACATCGGGGACGGCCCGCAGCCGCTGCTGTGACCGTTCGCAGTCAATATGGCCGCCCAAAAAGGGCGGCCATTTCTGTTGCCGTGAGAGCTTATCCGTTTCTCTGCGAAAGCCCGCGGATCGCGGAGATCGCCCAGTCGAAGTCTCTGGCGTAAACGACGCTTCCGCAGTACGGGCAGCGTGCGCTCTGGTTGACGTCGAGCGGCGCGCCGCAGGACGGGCAGTGCTTCGCGTCGGTCTCCTTCTCGGAGGCGGGCGCCGTTTTGCTGCCCTTCGAGCGCGTAAGCGTCCACTCGTAGGTCATGAATTTCTCCACGCTCTTCGAACCGGTGACAAGCTCGCCGCTCCGGTCGTCGACCGTGTAATCGACGATGCGGGTGCTCACGATCGCAACGACGCTCTCGCTCGTCTCGTCGCTCTTCCAGCCTGAGAGCGCCACGCCGAGTACCGCGATGCGGTCGACAAAGTTCGTCTGTCCGTGCTGCCGCAGCTCGTCGAGCTGGCGGTCGAACTGCGTGTAGAGTCCGTCCGTCATATACGGGCGCATGGGCTCGAAGTCCTTGTTCTGCCAGGCGTTCTGCATCTGGACGTAGAGGTTCGAGATCTTTTCCTTAAAGGTCTGCGGCAAGAAGTTCGGGTCGGACTCGCGCAGCGTTTCGATCGGTTCAAGCTCGCTCAAGTCCTCAGAGGCCGGCTGTGATCCCGCACCTGTGTTGAGCGCGTTGAACTGGCTCTGGCGAACGATGCGCACAACAATGAGCAGGATAATGACCGCCGCAAGGATGAACGCCGCGCCTCCGCCCCCGTCCGAGTTGCTGTCGCCGCCCCAGACGACGCCCCCGCCGCCGTAGCTGCCGCCGCTGTATGAGCTGCCGCCGCTGTAGCTGCTGCCGCCGCCATAGCTGCTGTTTCCAGAAAAATTGCCTGCGTCCGCTATCGCGGGCAGACGGAAGAGCGCCCCCGCGAGCACCAGCACCGCGGCGCAGAGAAAGATCCAGTTTTTAAAACGCTTCATTGCACACCTCCGAAAACGTTATCGACTTTCGTTATCGACTTTATTATACAAGAAACTGCCGCTTCCGCAAGTGTTTTCTTTTCAGGGGCTCCCCGTCGGTGCAATTTTCGCACTGATAGAGTTGTCTTCACGGGATATTTTTTTAGATATCTACTTGCTATTTGGATATTTTCGCGCTATACTCAAAAAAGAGGTGATAGAAATGGAAAGTAATCTGGGCGAAATCATCTGCGCC
This sequence comes from Bacillota bacterium, assembly GCA_029777215.1. GTDB lineage: Bacteria > Bacillota > Clostridia > Oscillospirales > Oscillospiraceae > UBA2658. Next base: position 3,459 of record JAKOSQ010000052.1, on the reverse strand, counting down.
TGCCGAAAGAAAAAACACATTTCCCAGCGTCAGCTCGCGTCGATGCTGTCTAACCGCGGCATTAAGATCACCAATCAGGCCGTCTCCAAATGGGAGAGCGGCGCGTCTCTTCCGAGTGCCGCACAGTTTCTTCTGATTTGCGATGTTCTCGACATCGTCGATATCAGCGGAATTTTTCTCGGGAAAAGCTACGATCTCATGGCCGGCCTCAACGAAGAGGGCCGCGCGCGCGTCTTCGAATATGCGGACATGCTCCGCGACAGTGACAAGTTTGACGATCCCGGCTTCGCCGGCCCGCGCGGGACGCGCGTCCGGACACTCCCAGTCTATGATCTCAATGCCGCGAACGGCCGCGGCAAGCTCCTCGATCTGCCGGATTACAAGCCGATGCAGGTCGGCAGTGAGGTCCCGATGAGCGCCAACTTTGGCGTCGTCATCGCAGGCGACAGCATGGAGCCCGACTTCCACGACGGCCAGACCGTCTGGATGCACCAGCAGTCCCGCCTTGCGCACGGCGACGTCGGCGTCTTCCTCTATGAGGGCCTCCCCTACTTCAAGCGCCTGCGCGACCGCGTCGGCGGCACGCGGCTGCAGTCTGTCGACTCCCACTTCCCGGACATCATCATCTCCGACCCCGGCGCGCTCGTCACGCTCGGCAAGGTCGCGGAATGAGCTTAGCGGGAGAAATAATTTTAAAAATTCTCCTTGTAGTATAAAGATGCGCCGAACGAAACCGTTCGGCGCATCTTTTGTATGCTGTTCTCAGAGTCCGAGGCCGCCGAGATTGAGGCCGCCCGTGAGCTTCGACATGCTGTTCGACGCGGCGCTGTCCGCCAGGCGGAAGGCTTCGTTGACCGCCGCGATGATGAGGTCCTGAAGCATTTCGACATCCTCCGGGTCGACCGCGTCCGGGTCAATCGTCAGACTCTTGAGCTCATGCTTGCCGGTGACGACGGCGGTCACGACGCCGCCGCCCGCCGCGGCGCTGTACTCGGCCTGCTCGAGCTCCTCCTGCATTTTCATCATGTCGGCCTGCATCTTCTGGGCCTGCTTGATCATGTTCATGTTCATACCGCCGCCGCCCATCTGGCCGCCGCGAAAATTTCCCTTAGCCATGCTGTTTCCTCCGTTTTGATTTATTCAAATTTGACATTTCCGAAGTGTGAAAGGTCCGCCTTGAGCTTTTCGGTGTCCGCGCTCTGGTCGCCGTCGGTGAGCGCGACCTTCACCGGAACGCACCATCCAGCCGCGCGCTCGGCCACCTGACGGATGAGCTCCATCGTCGGCCCCTGTTCGAGCTGGCTCTTGGCAAAGCCGTTTGGCACGCTGATCGTGAGAACCTGCCCGTCAAAGCTGCCGCTCGCCTGGTTTTTCACAATGCTCGCCTGGCCGGGATTGAGCGTGCGCACAAGCTCCTTTGCAAGCGTGGTCCATAGCTCCTCGCTGCCGGGAACCGCCGCGGGCTGCGCGGGAGTCTCGCCGGGCGGGGAGAAAGGCCTCGCCTCCGGCGCTTCTTCCGCCGGCACATCCGCGTCCTCCGCCTCGTCGGGGATTTCGTCCGCCGACTCGACGCGCTCCGTTTCCCCGCGCGGCGGCGGAGTCGTCTCGCGCGGGTACGCCTCCTGATCATAGTCGCGCGCGCCGGCTGTGGGCGGCTCTTCGAGATCGAAAGGCGGTGCCTCTTCCTCCGGCTCTGGGGCCTTCGCCGCGGACTGCGGCGGAATATTGTCGTATTGAGATATTTTGTTTTTATTTATATCTGTTCTATCGACGCTATTTGTCTGTTTGGCAGGTTCCTCTGATCGGTGCAAAATCTGCACCGATCCGCTCTCCACGGATTTTTCGAGCTTCGCGACGCGCTGCCGCAGCGCCGCAAAGCTGTCCCCCAGCGAGGGCTGGCTGAGCATGACAAGACAAAGCTCCGCGCTCGTGCGCGGGTCGCGGCCGTCCCGCAGAGAGGCGATCGTCCCCTGCACGGTGTCGATGTCGCACAGCAACTCCTCGCCGCTCATGCGCGCGGCAAATGCGCGGAGCGTTTGGCCGGAATAGGCCCCGGAGAGCAGGCCGCTTCCACCCCTCGGCGCGACCTGACACATGAGGATGTCGCGCAGCAGGCCAGAGAGCTCGCGGAGCAGCGATACCGGCGATTTCCCGTCCTGCCACAGGCTTGTAAAGATAGAAAGCGCCGTTTCCGTATCCTGTTCAGATATTTTATCCAGCAATTCCACAACACGCTGATTTCCGGCGAGACCCATCGCGGAGAGGACGCTCTCCTCGGTGATCTCCGTGCTGCCGGAGCACTGGTCGAGCAGCGACAGACCGTCGCGCAGCGAGCCATCCGCCAGACGGGCGAGCAGGTCGGCGGCGTCCGGTGTCAGCTGCACGCCCTCCTGCTGGGCGACGAAGCGAATTCGTCCGCCGAGCGCCTCCGGGGAGATGCGCTTGAAGCTATGGCGCTGGCAGCGGGAGAGAATGGTCGCGGGGACCTTCTGCAGCTCGGTGGTCGCGAGGATGAACATGAGGTGCTCCGGCGGCTCCTCGAGAATTTTCAGCAGCGCGTTGAAGGCCGAGTTCGAGAGCATGTGGACTTCGTCGATAATGTACACGCGCTTTTTGACGGACACCGGCGAGAAGACCGCCTCGTCCCGCAAAGCGCGGACATTGTCGACGCCGTTGTTCGACGCCGCGTCGAGCTCGACAACGTCGAGGATCGAGCCGTCGTCGATGCCGCGGCAGCTCGCGCACTCGTTGCAGGGGTTGCCGCATACGGGGTGCTCGCAGTTGACAGCCTTGGCAAGGATCTTGGCGCAGGTGGTCTTGCCGGTCCCACGCGTGCCGACGAAGAGGTACGCGTGGCTGAGGTGGCCGGTCTGCACTTGATTTTTAAGCGTTTCCGTGATGTGCGTCTGCCCGACGACATCGTCAAAGCTGCGGGGACGCCATTTTCTGTATAGTGCCTGATACATGCCGGTTTATCTCCTTCCACGCGATTTTTAATGAAATAATATAATTGAAAGATAGTATCGTGGCCCGTGACAAGACTGCACACCCACCTTTGAATAAATTGATATGTCCGTTACCCTGGCAGCAAGCTCGGGCCCGGCAGCCTCGCGGCACACGGAGATACCCGCTTAATGCTGCTCGGTTCCCCGCCTGACATGGTTCACAGGCTTCCGTTGCGCGAGACCGGGTCTTCAACGCCGCTTACCTGGGTCAGACGACACATCAAATATCCGGGGGTGGGAATTCATCCCTGCTATAGCGGATTGCAGGTATAGGGCACCGCTGGCTCCCCGACTAGTGCAGCCTTGTCACGGGCCACGTTTGATTATTCTACTACAGAACTGAAAAAAACGCAATACGCCGTAAAAATATTTTGACAAACGTAAAATGTGTGCTATAATAAAACTAGCAGACCGCACTTATAGTATGTAAAAAATCCCAAATGTGCTCGTAGCT
>JAKOSQ010000051.1 GCA_029777215.1 Bacillota bacterium | reverse complement strand
CGCAGACATAGTGGATGACTTGGCCGCCCGCGAGCGTGGCCGAGGCCGTCCAGAGCGGGTAGTCGGGGGAGGGAATGAGGACCTCGTCGCCGTTGTTGAGCAGCGCCTGCATGCAAACCGGGATCAGCTCCGAAACGCCGTTGCCGGTGTAAACGTCGCTGACCGTGACGCCCTCGATGCCCTTCGTCTTGTCGTAGGCGACAATCGCCTCGCGCGCTTCAAGGAGACCCTTCGAGTCGGAGTAGCCCTCGGAGTCCTCGAGCGTGGTCGACATGGCGTTCGTGATGCACGCCGGGGCGCGGAAATGGAACGCGCCGGGGTTGCCGATGTTGAGCTTGAGGATCGTTTCGCCCTCGGCTTCCATCGCCATGGCCGCGTCAAGGACGGGGCCGCGCACGTCGTAGGCAACGTTATCGAGCTTTCTGGATTTTGTGATCTCCTTCATAAAAATGCCTCCAAACATAAAAATGAAGCCCTAAACATTTCAGATAGAAATGTTTAGGGCGAACAATAGTCCGTGTTACCACCTAAATTCGGGAAAAAGTTCCCGCACTCTGCCGATACTTGCCTTTGGCGCATATCGAGCTCCCGTTAACGGGGGAGGGGCGGCGGCGTGTACCGGCCCGCATGCGGGCTTTCCGGTCGCGGCTCAAGGGCGGCTTCGGCGCGTTGCTCACGAGTCCTTGCAGCTTCCGGACCCTCTCTTCGCTTTACGCGGCGCTTACTATTCCCCGTCGTTGCCTTTTTGCTATTAAACTGCATTATACCCGTGCAAATCGCTGCTGTCAAGCGAAAGATAAAACTTTCATCCAATCGCCTGTTTAGACGCCGGTGAAATCGAAGTGGGGGATCATCTCACCCGTCGCGGAGGTCAAATCCTGAAAATAGCCGTTTTCGATGCCGGAGGCGGCGAGATACGCCTGCGCGCGGTCATACTCCTCCTGCGAGACGGGGCGGGCCAGCTCCGGGAACTTGTCCCTGTCCGCGAACGGCACATACTGGCTCATGAGGCTGAAGAGCACCGCGTCCGGCGGGAAGGTATCGGCCACCCAGTCGATGACCTCGAAGGCGTCCTTGAGCCGGCCCGGCAGCAGCAGATGGCGGATGAGGACGCCGCTTTGCAAAATGCCGTTTTCGTCCATGACGAAGGGACCGGTCTGGCGGTACATTTCCGCAATCGCCGCGCGGGCAACGGCAGGGTAGTCCCGCGCGCCTGACCAGCGCCTGGCCGCGAGCGGGGTCGAATATTTGTAGTCCGGCATGTAGCTTTGCACATGGCCCTCGAGCAGCCGGAGCGTTTGCAAACTCTCATAGCCCGAGCTGTTCCAGACGACGGGAATTTTCGGCTGCGCGAGCTTTAGCGCTTCGACGCACTTGTCGGCGTAGGGCGTTGCGGTGACGAGGTTCAGATTGTGGACGCCCTCGGCCTCCAGCTCCCGGAAAATTTCCGCCAGCCGCTCGACCGACACGGCCTTGCCGCGCCCCTGCAGACTGATCTCCCGGTTCTGGCAGAAGACGCAGCGCAGTGTGCAGCCTGAGAAGAACACCGCGCCGCTGCCGTCGAGCCCCGTGATGCACGGCTCCTCGCCAAAGTGCGCCGCCGCGCGGGCGAGGCGAATCTCCGCCGGGCAGCCACAGTAGCCCCGTCCTCCCGCCGCGCGGTCGACGCCGCACTCCCGCGGGCAGAGCGTGCAGCCGCGCGTTTCCTTTTTTATAGACATAGCCGTCCTCCCGGTGATTTTTCATCCAGTTTAGCACCGATGCACTGCAATGGCAATCATTCATTGCAATGCGCCCATTTGGATAATTTGCGGGATATATCGAAAAGATATTCAGCAATGAGTAAATAATTATGCAAATTTACGCTTGCAATTCCGGAGATAGCGTGTTATTATTCAACCATACTGAATGTTCGGAGGTCACAAAACCATGAGTGATATAAAAAAATGCGTGCTCGCCTATTCGGGCGGCCTTGATACATCCATTATTATCCCCTGGCTCAAGGAGAACTACGGCTGCGAGGTCATCGCGGTGTCCGGCAACGTTGGACAGGGCGACGAGCTCGATGGCCTCGAGGAAAAGGCCCTCAAGACCGGCGCGAGCAAGCTCTACGTCCTCGACCTCGTCGACGATTACGCCGAAAACTACATCATCCCGACCATGAAGGCCGGCGCGCAGTACGAAACCTATCTGCTCGGCACCTCGACCGCGCGTCCCTGCATCGCCAAGGGCCTCGTCGATGTCGCACTCAAGGAGGGCGCGGACGCGATCTGCCACGGCTGCACCGGCAAGGGCAACGATCAGGTCCGTTTCGAGCTCGCCATCAAGGCGCTCGCACCCCAGATGAAGATTATCGCCCCGTGGCGTGAGTGGGACCTCAAGTCCCGCGATGAGGAGATCGGCTACGCCGAGGCGCACCACATCCCCCTCAAGATCAACCGCGAGACGAACTACTCCAAGGACAAGAACATGTGGCACCTCTCGCACGAGGGTCTCGATCTCGAAAACCCGGCGAACGAGCCGCAGTACAATAAGCCTGACTTTTTGGAGCTCGGCGTTTCCCCTGAGCAGGCGCCCGACACGCCGACCTATGTGGAGATCGAGTTTGAAAAGGGCACCCCGGTCGCCGTTGACGGCCAGAAGATGAAGCCTGCCGACATCATCTGGAAGCTCAACGAGCTCGGCGGCAAAAACGGTATCGGCATTCTCGACATCGTTGAAAACCGGCTCGTTGG
>JAKOSQ010000050.1 GCA_029777215.1 Bacillota bacterium | reverse complement strand
CGCTGACGCTGTCCATGACGTGCGGCCTTGCGCTGATGGCGCTGAGCGGCCTTGGCCTTGTCGCGCTGATCATCGTCGCAATTGTTTCCGGCGCCGCGCCCTGGCTCTGGGCCGTCTGCGGCATCCTGTTTGTGCAGGGACTCACGCTGTTCTTTATGGGACTGCAGGGCATGTATCTCGGCAGAATCTATGACGAAGCAAAGGGACGCCCGCTCTACATCGTCTCCGAGAAGCACAATCTCGAAGATTAGTTAGAAGCCAGTGCAATCGATCCCGCAGGAACGAAATCTGTTGATTTGTTAGGTCGACTAAGAAAGTTTTTTCTTGCGGATATCGTACGGATATTGTACAATACTTTGGGCTTTAAGAGCGAATTTCCCCGTTTTTCCGGACGAAATCCGGCGGGAAAGACTGATTCAACAAGGCAATCTGCTCTTTTACCCGATCCACAACACTGTATATCATAAAAAGGAGAACATAGATATGGCAATCAAAGTAGGCATCAATGGCTTTGGCCGTATCGGCCGCCTGGTATTCCGCGCAGCCGCAGCCAACCCCGAAATCGAAGTCGTCGGCGTGAACGATCCGTTCATCGATCTAGACTACATGGTCTACATGCTCCGTTACGACACCGTTCACGGTCAGTTTAAGGGAGACATCTCCATCAAGGACGGCAAGCTGGTCGTCAACGGCGAAGAAACCGCTGTTTACGCTTGCATGAACGCGAATGAGATCCCGTGGAAAGATTGCGGCGCAGAATACGTCGTGGAATCCACCGGCATCTTCACCACGATCGACTAGGCGAGCGCGCACTTTGTGGGCGGCGCCAAGAAGGTCGTCATCTCCGCTCCGTCCGCCGATGCCCCCATGTTCGTCATGGGCGTCAACCAGGACACCTACACCAAGGACATGACCGTTGTTTCCAACGCGTCCTGCACCACGAACTGCCTCGCTCCTCTGGCGAAGGTCATCCATGACAACTTCGGCATCATCGAAGGCCTCATGACGACCGTTCACTCCATCACCGCGACGCAGAAAACCGTTGACGGCCCGTCCAAGAAGGACTGGCGCGGCGGCCGTGCGGCAGCGCACAACATCATCCCCAGCTCCACCGGCGCCGCCAAGGCAGTCGGCAAGGTTATCCCCTCCCTCAACGGCAAGCTCACCGGTATGTCCCTGCGCGTTCCGACGCCGGACGTCTCCGTGGTTGACCTCACCGTCCGTCTGGAGAAGGGCGCAAGCTACGACCAGATCAAGGCCGTCATGAAGGCCGCTTCCGAAGCACCCGAATGGGCTGGCATTCTCGGTTACACCGAGGACGAAGTCGTCTCTTCGGACTTCTACACCGATCCGCGCACCTCGATCTTTGACGCCAAAGCCGGCATCAGCCTGAACGACAACTTCGTCAAGCTCGTCGCCTGGTATGACAACGAGTGGGGTTATTCCAACAAAGTGCTCGACCTCATCGCGCACATGGCGAAGGTTGACGCGAAGTAATTCCGTCGCATCCCTGCGAGAGAGCGGTTCATCCGCTCTCTCGTTTTTTCGTCTTTTGGGCGAAAAATACCGCCTGTTTTGAGG
>JAKOSQ010000006.1 GCA_029777215.1 Bacillota bacterium | reverse complement strand
GCGCCGGCGTCGGCGGCCATTTGGATGAAGTCGTGGCCGTCGACTTTCTCGCCGGGGATGGCAGCAAAGAGAGCGCCCGCCGCGACCGCGCGGCTGTCCGTCGTGACCGCCGCGATGACGCGGTCGAGGATGTCCGCCGGGCCGTGGTATTCGCCGTGGGTAGCGGCAATGATATTGCTTAAAGTGAGATTCTTCACAATAAATTCTCCTAATATGAGACTGTTGTTTGCAGAAAGGCGCGGAGGCTCGGCCTCCGCGCCTTTTTACTCACTGATATTTTTTCATTGAAACGGCGATGATCTCCTCGCAGAGCTCGCCGAAGGACTTTCCCTCGGCCTGCGCCATCTGCGGGACAAGGCTCGTCGGGGTCATGCCGGGAAGCGTGTTCGCCTCGAGGCAGTAGAGCACGCCCTTGTCGTCCATGAGAAAATCGACGCGGGAGTAGACCTCGCCCATGAGCTCGCGGTCCGCTTTTTCGGCGAGACGCTGCATGCGCTCCGTGAGGTCTTTGTCGATCGGCGCGGGACAGATCTCTGTTGTCAGCCCGGCCTGATATTTGTTTTTGTAGTCGTAGAAGCCCGCATTGGGGATGATCTCAACGACCGGCATGGCCTTGCCGTCCATGATGCCGACGGTGAACTCGCGGCCCTTGATGTACTGCTCGACGAGCACCGCCGTCTCGTATTTGAAGGCAAGCTCCAGCGCGGCTTCGTATTCCTCGCGGGTCTGGACGATGGAGGTGCCAACGCTCGAGCCGCCGGAGCAGGGCTTCACGACGCAGGGGAAGCCGACGTCCGCATAGGGCTTCTCGTCCGGGTGGACGGTGATGCCGGCAGGCGTGCCGATCCCGGCCTGCAGGAAAAGTTTTTTTGAAACTTCCTTGTTCATGGCGATGGCACTGCCGAGGCAGCCGCAGCCGGTGTAGGGGATGCCGGCGACGTCAAAGGCCGCCTGCAGGGTGCCGTTTTCGCCGTCCTCGCCGTGGAGCGCAAAGAAGGTGATGTCCGCCGCGCGGCAGATCTCGAAGACGTTGTCGCCGAGGATGCTGTCGTTGGGCTGGCAGCGGCTGGCCTTGATCTTCGCGAGGTCGGGTTCCTCCTCACCCACGCGGACGGGCGCGAAGGGCAGCTCCCTTTCAAAGAGCTCGCCGGGCTTTTCGTACTTCTCCGGGCAGCCAAGGAAAGAGTCGAGCAAAACGACCTGATGTCCGCGTTCGCGCAGAGCCTTTGCCACCATGGTCCCGCTCGTGATCGAAACGTCTCGCTCCGTGCTGACACCGCCGCACAATACAACGATTTTCATAATCGCGCCTCCAAAGCTCAGTTGATTTTACCGAAATAGTATAGCACAAGCGTGTATGCGAAGCAAACAAAATATTGGCCAAAAAAGCCCCTGCCTCCGCGCCCTGTCGGGCGCGAAAAAAGCGGGGGCTTTCGCCCCCGCAAAGCTTACACGCACGCGCAGAACCTGCACAACAGATTTGCCGCGCAAAGCCACAGACAAACGCTGCCGACGCCGACCGTTGGAAAATTCCCGCTGCGGGTCGTATAGAAGGTCCGCCCGCGCTGCAGCTCATTCAAAAACGCCGCGTATTCGGGATTTCCCGGTTCCATGCGGCAGGCCTGCTCGGCCTGCTCACGCGCCTGAATGATGTTGCCGATGCCTGCGTTGGCCATAGCCGCGAGATAGTACCAGCGGCCGTTGCGCTCCGCTGCCGGCACGCCGGAGAGTGCGTTGAGCGCCTCCTGAAAGTGGCCGGTCATGATGTAATTCATCGCCGCGCGCATTGCGGTCGACTCACCGTCGTCCTGCGCGGCGCGCGCGCCGCCGTAAGCGCCGCCGTAACCGTAACCGTAGCCGCCGGACGGACCCGCGGGCTGCGGATTTTTGATTTGCTCATAGGCCGCGTTGATCTCGTTCATTTTCCGCTCGCACTCGGCGTCGCCGGGGTGCAGGTCGGGGTGATATTTTTTTGCAAGGTCGCGGTAGGCTTTTTTGATCTCTTCGTCGCTGGCGTTCGGAGAGACGCCGAGAACCTTGTACGGGTCTGCATTCATTGGAGCTGTCTCCTTTTTTTCGTCCGTTGCTTCGCCTGCCAGAGCTCGTAGCGCGTCCAGACGCCGGAATAGAGAATGTTGCGGAGAATGGAAACGTCGCTCACGAGCGGAAGCTTTTCAAACTCCATCGTGCAGTTGCCGATGAGCATCGTGAGGATATCTTTGAAATAGGCGTCGCTGCGGCCGTCCCGCCGAAGCTGCTCGAGCGGATTGTAGCGGCCCTTCTTCATGTCCCCGTCGAGGTCAATAACCGCGTCGAGAATATAAATGTATTCGCCGAGCTCAAGGGCCATCCGGCGGACCGTGTCCGACCAGTAGCCCTCGCGCAGGACGAAAAGCTCGCCCATGAGCGTGCCGAAGAGCTGGGCCGCCGCATCCGGGTCGTGCTCCCCGCGCTGCTCGAGCGCGTTGAGTTCGTCGATGCACTTTTGCATCGCGGCGACCTGCCGCGGCCACTTTTCCGCGATCTCGCCGTACTGTTTTTTGAGCGACTTCGCGGCGATGAGGCTCAGAAGATTTTTGTCGTCGTTCCAGTTGTCGAGCTGGTTGAGATACGCCAGCGCGACGTTCATGTCCGCGGCGTAGTCCGTAAACTCGCTTTGGCGGCAGTCGTGCTTTTTCAGCGGGTGGACGACGCAGCGCTCGCAGGCGGCGGTCTCCTCCGGCTCATACATGGAGCCGAGGAGCAAAATGAGGAAGGTCATGTCGTAATTGAGTGTGAGCCTTCCGCG
>JAKOSQ010000049.1 GCA_029777215.1 Bacillota bacterium | reverse complement strand
GCCGTCGAGGAAAAACGCCTCGCACGCGCCCTGCCGGATGTCTTCTTCAAAGTCGCAGCGCTCGGGGTAGCCGTTTTGCCACTGGTCAACGCCGGAGGCCTTCAAAAAGCGCTGGGCGTCCGCGACGATCGCCATGATATCAGCGAGATCGGCGGGTGTGGCTGGTCTATGCTCCATGTCTTTTCGCGATCTCCGCCGCTCCGATCGCCGTGGCGTACGCGGAATACTCCGGCACGATGTAGTTGAGGTGGTAGAGGCGCGAGAAGTTGTCGTAGACCTCCTTCGAGCGCTTGGCGGCCGAGATGCCGCCGGTCACGATGACGGTATCGATGCCATAAGCCCGGCAGGCCAGCGCGGCGTGGGAGCCAGCGACCTCGAGGATCATGTTGACGACGGCCATCGCCCAGTCCTCTTCGCTCGCACCGTCCGCCGCCTTGGCGAGGTTCGATGCCGTGAGGTCGGGGGGCAGAGTATCTGTTCCGGAGAATAGATCGCCAACAGTTAGATCGACAGTCAACCTGTTACCGCTCTCTGAGAGCTTGAAGAGCTCGCGGGTATCCTGCCGGCCGAACATTTTGCGGGACAGGCCGCGCAGCGTGCCGCTGCCGACGCCGCTGCCGCCGATGTGCGCGCAGCCGCCGTCCCGCACGAGGACGAGGGAGGTGCCGGTGCCGATGCTGACGACGACGGCGTTCGAAACATCCGCGAGGGTCGTGCCGCCGACGCCGGTGGCCATGATCTCCGGGACGGTCGTGACGGGGACGGTGACACCCTCAAAGAAGGCCTTCTCCGCGCCGACGCCGGTCACGGCGATCTGCTCGACCTGTGCCTCGCCGAGGACGTTTTCCGAAAGAAATTCAAAGTAGAGGTCGCGCAGCGGGCGCTCGTCGCCCACCAACGTCTTCAGAAAAAGGACGTTGTCGCCGTCCACAGCCGCGAGCTTTACGGCGGATGCGCCCTTGTCGATTCCAATGATCATGTTTCCGTATCTCCTTTTGCATCAGTTTGGCTCTCTGCGAGCTCCTGTTCGATCTCCGCGAGAAGCTTTTTTTCTGCTTTCGTGGTGAATTCCAGTTTTTCATACATGTCCGGGCGGCGCTGCCGCGTGCGGATGATTGCCTGCTTGCGCCGCCATTTTGCGACGTTCGCGTGGTGGCCGCTGAGCAGGATCGGCGGGACCGAGCGTCCCTCCCAGGTCTCCGGTCTTGTGTACTGCGGATACTCCAAAAGGCCGTCCCAGTGGCTCTCGCCGGTGTAGCACTCCTCGTCCGAGAGGACGCCCGGGATCATGCGGCAGACGCAGTCCGTGAGCGCCATGGCCGGGATCTCGCCGCCTGTGACGACAAAGTCGCCGATCGAAATTTCCTCGTCCACACACGCTTCGATGAAGCGCTCGTCCACACCCTCATAGTGGCCACAAACGAGGATGAGGTGGTCATAGTTTTCCCGGAGCTCGCGGGCCTTCGCCTGCGTGAGTGTCTGTCCCTGCGGGGACATGTAGATGACGCGGGTCTTGCGCCACGGCGCGCAGTCCTTCACGAAGTCGAGACAGGACTTGAGCGGCTGCGCCATCATCACGCAGCCCCAGCCGCCGCCGTAGGAGTAATCGTCCACCTGTCCCTGCTTGTTCTCGGTAAAATCTCTTATCTGGATACAGTTGATTTCAATAATATCCTTCACAGCGGCGCGGCCCAAAATGCTCTCACCGAGGAGGGCGCGCATCGTGTCCGGGAACAGGGTCATGATGTCGACGCGCATCAGCGGCAGGACCGGCGCGCTCTCGTCCGAAGCGTGGAGCTCCGGCGTTTTCTTTTCTTCGTCCAAGTGCATTCCCCCTCACATGCCTTCGATGAGGCGCACAGTCACGACGCCGGCGTCCGCATCGGTTTTTAAAATGAACTGCGGCACGGCGGGGATCAGAATCTCCCGCTCGCCCGTGACGACGTAGACATTGTGCGCCGGCATCTCGAGCACATCCGTGAGCTTGCCGAGTACCGTCCCGCTCTCGTCGACAACCGAAGCGCCGATAAGGTCCTGCAGAAAAAAGCTGCCCTGCGGGAGCTTCGCCTCGTCCCGGTCGATTGAAACGATCTTGTTTTTGAGGACCATCGCGGAGTTTACGTCCTCCACGCCCTCGAGCAGGGCAATCAGAAAGCCATTGTGCTCGCGGGCGGAGACAACTTTTCGCGCGGCCCCGTCGATATAAAGCTGTTTGAAGCCTCGGAGAAAATCCGCGCTGTCGGCCCAGGGTTCGATTTTGACCTCGCCCTTGATGCCGTGCGTATTGACGATTTTTCCCGCTTCAAGATATTTATTCATATATTGTTCTCCATAAGAGATAGTTTTCGTAGTTAAAAACAAAGGAGGACTAAGTCCTCCTTTGTTTCAGTCCATGATCTCCACAGACACAGTTTTTCCCTGTCTCTGTGCAACGGCGCGCATGAGGACGCGAATTTCCTTCACGATCCTGCCCTGACGGCCAATGATCTTGCCCATATCGCCTTCGGCGACGCGGACCTCAAAGACAGTTTCCCCATCGGCTTCCCTCTCGGTTACCTGAACCTCGTCGGGATGATCGACAAGGTTCTGCGCGATGTAGGTCAATAGCTCTTTCATGATTGCACCTCAGCTTAAAGTACCTCTGCTTTTTTCAGCAAAGCTCTGACGGTCTCTGTGGGCTGGGCACCGTTGCCGATCCAGTACTTGGCGCGCTCGCCGTCGACCTTGATGGTGACGGGGTTGGTGAGCGGATCGTAGGTACCGATCTCTTCGATAAATCTGCCGTCACGCGGGAAGTGCGAGTCGGCTACGACGATACGGTAGTAGGGGTTCTTCTTTGCGCCCATTCTGCGAAGTCTGATTTTGACCATGTATATTCACCTCCATCAGTT
>JAKOSQ010000048.1 GCA_029777215.1 Bacillota bacterium | reverse complement strand
GGCGGCGGCAACTTCTGGCGCGGCGTCAAGGACGGCGGGGACCGCATGGAGCGCACCCGCGCCGACCACATGGGCATGCTCGCGACCACGATGAACTCCCTCGCGCTGGCGGACGCCTTCGAGCAGATCGGCGTTCCGGTCCGCGTGCAGACCGCCATCGAAATGCGCGCCATCGCCGAGCCCTACATTCGCGGCCGGGCCATCCACCACCTCGAGCGCGGCCGGGTCGTCATCTTCGGCTGCGGCACCGGCAACCCGTTTTTCTCAACGGACACCGCCGCCGTGCTCCGTGCCGCCGAGATCGAGGCGGACGCGATCCTGCTCGCGAAGAACATCGACGGTGTCTATTCCGCCGACCCGCGCAAGGACCCCACCGCAAAAAAATACGACGAGATCTCCTATGACGAAGTGCTCGCGCAGCACCTCGCCGTCATGGACTCCACTGCGACCTCGCTTTCTATGGACAACAAGATCCCGGTCATCCTCTTCGCGCTCGCTGACCCGCAGAACATTGTCCGCGTGGTCGAGGGCGAGAAGATCGGCACCATCGTGCAGTGACGGGCTCGCCGCGTGCGGAGAGCGCAGACGTTTTTCTTACAAACCATTCACAAAACGGAGGAAGACAACATGGCAGACATTGATTACACGCAGTTTACCGACAAGATGAAGAAGACCTCGGAGGTCCTCGGCACCCAGTTCGATTCCGTCCGCGCGGGCCGCGCGAACGCCGCCGTGCTCGACCAGATTCGCGTCGACTACTACGGCACCCCGACGCCCATCAACCAGATCGCCTCGATCGCGACGCCCGACCCCCGGTCGCTGGCCATCACGCCGTATGACGGCTCGGCCCTCAAGCACATCGAAAAGGCCATCCAGGAGTCCGATCTCGGCATCAACCCGCAGAACGACGGCAAGGTCATCCGCCTCGTTTTCCCGCAGCTCACCGAGGAGCGCCGCAAGGAGCTCATCAAGCTCGTGAAGAAGTACGCTGAGGAGGCCAAGATCGCCATCCGCAACATCCGCCGCGACGCGATGGAATTCTACAAGGGCCAGAAGAAAAAGTCCGAGATCACCGAGGACGACCTCAAGGACATCGAAAAGCAGATGCAGAAGTTCACGGACGACTGCATCAAGAATCTCGACGCGCTGGCTGAAAAGAAGGAGAAGGAGCTCCTCGATATCTGATGGGACTCTTCAAAAAAAAGAAGATCGAGGCGGGGGAGCTTGATTTATCAAACCTCCCCCGCCACATTGGCATTATTATGGACGGCAACGGCCGCTGGGCCCAGCGCCGCAGTCTGCCCCGCACCGCCGGGCACGCGCAGGGGGCGGAGAATTTCCGTTCCATCGTCTACTACTGCCGCGACATCGGCCTGCAGTACCTCACGGTCTACGCCTTTTCGACGGAAAACTGGAAGCGCCCGCAAAACGAAGTTTCGGTCATCATGTCGCTGCTGGAAAAATACCTCTACGAGGCGATTGACACGATGGAGCGCGACCGCATCCGCATGGTCTTTTTCGGCGACCCCGCGCCGCTGTCCCCGAAGCTCCAAAAGCTCATGGAGGAGACGGACGAGATCACCGAGCGCTTCGAGGGCTTTCAGGTGAACGTTTGCCTCAACTACGGCGGGCGCGACGAGATTTTGCGCGCGGCGAAAAAAAGCGCGGAGGCCTACGCCGCCGGGGACGAAAATGCTTTCACGGAGGAGGCCTTCTCCTCGCGCATGTGGTCAAAGGACATCCCGGACCCGGAGCTCATCATCCGTCCGGGCGGAGAAAAGCGCATTTCGAACTTTCTTCTCTGGCAGGGGGCCTATTCGGAGTTTTACTTCACGGACACCCTCTGGCCGGACTTCCACCCCGCCCAGCTCGCGGAAGCTATAAAATGGTATCAAGGCCGCAGCCGCCGCTTCGGCGGCATTTGAGCGACTATCACACGGAGTCTTACCCCGTTTGAAAGGAAACCGTTGTCATGAAAACCAGAACCATCGTCGGCGTCACCGCCATACCGCTGTTTTTGCTGCTGATCCTTTTCGCGCCGCTCTGGGGCTACGCCATCGTCGTCGGCCTCATCTGCGCGGGGTGCTCGTGGGAATTTCTGCGCTGCGTCGACCCGAACATGAACGTCCGCTTCAAGGTCTACGCCCTCGCCGTCGGCTTCGCGCTGCCGGTGCTGTATGTCTTTTTCCCGAGCCAGTACATTCCGGCGGGCCTTCTATATCTGCTTGCGATCCTCATGATCTTCGAGCTGCTGACCTCGTTCAAGGACGATGTTGCGCGCGTGAAGGTCGAAACGATTTTGCAGGTGATGTTTGCGGGCGCGGTCATGCCGCTGCTCCTGCTCTCGCTCGTGCGTATCGGCGTTGAGCACGCGGAGCACAGCGCGGTCTATGTTTTGCTGCCGCTGCTCGCGGCGGCGGCCTGCGACACGGGGGCCTATTTCGTCGGCAGCTTCCACGGGAAGACGAAGATTTTCCCGCACCTGTCTCCCAACAAGACCTGGGAGGGCTGCCTCGGCGGTCTTTTCATCGACATCGGCATGATGCTGCTCTACGCCCTCGTCCTCTCCCTTTTCAAGCTCGAGGTCAACTACCTCTACTTTGCGGTCTACGGCGCGGTCGGCGCGGTCGCCTGCGAATTCGGCGACCTCGCGTTTTCCGCCATCAAGCGGCAGTACGGCGTCAAGGATTATGGCGCGCTCATCCCCGGCCACGGCGGCATGCTCGACCGCTTCGACAGCATGCACTTCACGGCCCCTATGATCGAGCTGCTGGCCCTGCTGCTCCCGGCCATCAAATAAGCGAAAGGCGAAACTATGGTTTCATCTCTCTCCGTCCTCGGCTCGACCGGCTCCGTCGGCACGCAGACGCTTGACGTCGCCGCGCGCCTCGGCATCCCGGTCAAGGCTATTTCCGGCAACAAAAACACAAAGCTCCTCGCCGAGCAGGCGCGGCGCTTTCACCCGGACTTCGTCTGTGCATACGACGAGGCCGCGGCGGATACACTCAAAACGATGCTCGCGGACACGGACATCCGCGTCGGCAGCGGCATGTCCGCGCTCGTCGACTGCGCCGCGGGCTACGGCGAGTGTGTCGTGACGGCGGTGTCCGGCTCCGTGGGCCTCACGCCGACGCTCGCGGCCATCGACGAAAAAAAGCGCATTGCCCTCGCGAACAAGGAGACGCTCGTCTGCGCCGGCAGTCTCGTCATGGCCCGCGCAAAGGAAAAGGGCGCGGAGATTGTCCCCGTGGACAGCGAGCACTCGGCCATCTTTCAGTGTCTTGAAGCGCAGGGGGAAGCCCGCGCGCTGCGCAAAATTCTCCTCACCGGCTCCGGCGGCCCGTTTCGCGGAAAAAAGCGCGCGGAGCTCGCTTCCGTCACACCCGCGCAGGCCGTGGCGCACCCGAACTGGAACATGGGCGCGAAGATCAGCGTCGACAGCGCCACGCTCATGAACAAGGGCCTCGAATTTATCGAGGCGATGCACCTTTTCTCGGTCACGCCGGACGACATCCGGGTCATTATCCACCCCGAGAGCGTCATACACTCGATGGTGGAGTTCACGGACGGCTGCGTTCTCGCGCAGCTCGGCATCCCCGACATGCGCCTGCCGATCCAGTACGCGCTGACCTACCCGTCGCGCGCGTCCGCCCCCGCGCCGGGGCCGGACTTCACGCAGATCGGCTCACTCACGTTTTTCGACCCCGATCTTACGAACACGCCCTGTCTTGCGCTCGCGATGGACTGCGCGCGCCGGGGCGGTACCGCGCCCGCCGTTTTGAGCGCGGCGAACGAGGAGGCCGTGGCCCTGTTTCTGCGCGAAAAGCTCGGCTTCAACCAGATTTACGACAGCGTTGCCGCCGCCGTCTCCGCGCTGGCGGAGGACGGGGCCGTGACGCTTGAGGGGCTGCGCGCGGCGGACGCTGCAGCGCGCGCCCATGTAAAAGAGCACATCAGCTGACGGGTCCCGCCCGATGGGACATGAGGTTTTTCTATGTATATCGTTCTTGCTATTTTGATTTTCGCGTTCCTCATCGTGACGCACGAGCTCGGCCACTTCCTGACGGCCAAGGCCTTCAACGTCCGGGTCGAGGAATTTTCCGTCGGCATGGGCCCCGCCATCTGCACAAAGCAGAAGGGCGAGACGCTCTACGCTCTGCGCTGGATTCCCATCGGCGGCTACTGCTCGATGGGGGAGGACGACGGCGAATCCGAGGACCCGCGCTCCTTCGTCAATCAGGTTTGGTGGAAGCGCTTCGTCATTCTGTTTTGCGGCGCGGCGATGAATTTTCTCACCGGGCTCGTCATCCTCGCGTTCATCGTGCCTCACTCGGCAGCCTTCTCTTCGCCCGTCATCACGAGCTTTTATGAGGGCTGTCCCTACGAGAGCGCGGACGGCTTCCAGGCTGGCGACACCTTCTATTCGGTCGACGGCCACCGCGTCTTTTTCACAACGGATATCTCGATGCTCCTGTCCTTCGGCGGGGAGACGCACGACATCGTCCTCGTCCGCGACGGCGAAAAGCAGACCCTCAATGACTACAAGCTCGTCCGCCAGAGCTACACCGTGAACGGCCAGACCGTGCAGCTCTACGGCTTCCGCTTCGGCGTCAAGGAGAAGGGTTTCCTCGCGAATGTCCGCTACACATGGAACGCTGCCCGGGATTTTGTCCGCATGGTGTGGATGGGCCTCTCGCAGCTCGTCACGGGGCAGGTCGGCGTCCGAGAGCTCTCGGGGCCGGTCGGCATCGTGCAGCTCATGAACGATGTCGGCACCGAGTCCGCCACGACGGCGGATGCCGTCTACTCGCTCGCCTACCTCACGGCGTTCATCGCCGTGAACCTCGCGGTGATGAACCTGCTGCCGCTGCCCGCGCTTGACGGCGGAAGACTCTTCTTCCTGCTCATCACAGCGTTTGTCGCCTGGGCCTTCAAAAAGCAGCTCGACCCGAAATATGAGGGCTATGTCCACACGGCGGGCTTCGTGCTGCTTCTGGGGCTGATGGCGGTCGTCATGTACAACGACATTGCCAAGATCATTGCCGGCTAAAATGCCCGCCATTACTGGAAAAAACGGACGCTGCAGGCACCCGGACCGGGGCGCCTGCAGCGCTTGCACGCCCGGCGAAAATGCCGAAAGGAAAGCTATGAAACGAGAAGAAACGAAAATCATTCATGTCGGCCCCGTCGCCGTCGGCGGGGACGCGCCGGTGTCCGTGCAGTCCATGCTCACGGCGAAGACCTCGGACCCCGAAGCCTGTCTCGCGCAGCTCGCGGCACTGGAGGCGGCTGGCTGCGACATCGTGCGCCTCGCCGTGCCGGACGAGGCGGCGGCGAAGGCGCTGCCGGAGATCCGGCGCGGGACGAAGCTGCCGCTGGTGGCGGACATCCACTTTGACTACAAGCTCGCCTTAGCTGCGGCGGACGCGGGCTTTGACGCCATTCGCATCAACCCCGGCAACATCGGCTCCGAGGATAAGGTCCGCGCGGTCGCGGATGCCTGCCGGGCAAACGGCGTTCCCATCCGCGTCGGCGTCAACTCTGGCAGCATCCCGAAGGACCTGCTGGCGCTCTATGGCGCGACGCCGGAGGCGCTGGTGCGCTCCGCGCTGCGGCATGTACATATTTTAGAAGATCTGAATTTTGACGACATCTGCGTCTCGCTCAAGTCGTCCAGTGTCCCTTACACGGTCGAGGCCTACCGCCGCATGGCGGCGGCCGTGCCCTACCCGCTGCACCTCGGCGTCACGGAGGCGGGCACGCCCTACACAGGCATCATCAAGTCCGCCGCCGGTATCGGCGCGCTGCTTTTGGACGGCATTGGCTCGACCATCCGCGTCTCGCTGACGGCGGACCCGGTCGAGGAGGTCCGCGCCGGCATCGCGCTGCTGAAGGCCGTCGGCCTCCGAAAACAGGGCGTCGACCTCGTCGCCTGCCCGACCTGCGGGCGGACGAGCATTGACCTCATCGCGCTCGCCAGCGAGGTCGAGACAAGGCTCGCGAGCGTCAAAAAGCCGTTGACCGTCGCCGTCATGGGCTGCGTCGTCAACGGTCCCGGCGAGGCGCGCGAGGCAGACTACGGCGTCGCCGGCGGCTGCGGCGAGGGCATCGTGTTCAAAAAAGGCGAGATCGTGCAAAAGGTGCCGGAGGCAAGCCTGGCCGACGCGCTCTGCGATCTCATTGCAAAGGAAGAAGGAGCAGAATTCTCGAAATGAGCGAAGAGAAGATCCCGTTTTTAAAAATGTTCCCGTTCTGCGAGGACTATCATGATATGTGCGGCGGCCTGCGGGACGCCGCGGTCGTGTTCGCAACCGTCAATAAAGAAAAGCTGACGATGTCCATCGACGCCGAGTTCCGCCGCCCGACCATTGCCGCCGAGCGCCACACGATCGAGGGCCGCATCGCCGCGCAGTACGGGCTCGCAAGCGTCGTCATCAACGACAAGAGCGGGCGGCCCGCCCCCGCCGCGAAGCCGAAAAAGAAGGACGCCGGCCCCGCCGCCGCGCCGGTCCCGAAGGAGGCCCCCGTCCCGGGCGACCTGATCTACGGCAAGGGCATTCGCGGCGAGATCGTCAAAATGAGCGAGCTCTGCGCCGAGTCCGGCCCCGTCGTCGTGCGCGGTGAGGTCTATATGG
>JAKOSQ010000047.1 GCA_029777215.1 Bacillota bacterium | reverse complement strand
AGCGCTGCACCTCGGCTCCGGACGATCTGCTCCGACGTGAGCGCAACTGGCTCGACAACATTGTCTATCCCGCGGACCGCGGCAGCATCGAGGCCCTCGTGGAAGACGCGCGCGCCGAGCGCGCGAATTTCCCCATGACCATCGAATACCGCGTCCGCCGCGAGGACGGTCTGCGCTGGGTCTCCTCGACCATGGTCGAGATCTCCGGCGGCAGCTTCCTCATGTGCACCGCGGACATCACCCAGAGAAAAAATTTTGAGCAGCTGGTCGAACGCATGGAAACCGTCTACCGCGACGCGCAGTCGCAGTTCCCGTCCGAGCCCAGCGACCGCTGACCGTACAGAAAACGGAAGAAAGAATGGAAATCAAAAAAGAAAAAGCAATATTGGCCGGCCTTGCGGCCGACGTCATGCCCCAAAACGAGCGCTCCACCGAGACCAGCATGGAAGAGCTCGCGGCCTTGGTGGAGACGGCGGGCGGCGAGGCCGTCGCCTATGTACTCCAGTCAAGACCGACGCCCGACCCCCGCACCTTCCTCGGTGAGGGCAAGGTCGAAGAAATGAAGGAGCTTGTCTGGACGCACGGCTGCGATTTTGCGGTCATCGACAACGAAATTTCACCCTCGCAGATGCGCGTTCTGTCCGAAGAGCTCGGCGTCCGTGTGCTCGACCGCAGCGGCCTTATCCTCGACATTTTCGCCCAGCGCGCGCAAACGCGCGAGGGCCAGCTTCAGGTCGAGCTCGCGCAGTACGAATATTTGCTCCCGCGCCTGACCGGCATGTGGCAGCACCTCGTGCGCCAGACCGCGTCCGGCGGCTCCTCGCCCATCGGCACACGCGGCCCGGGCGAAACCCAGCTTGAGACTGACCGCCGCCACATCCGCCGCAAAATTCAGAAGCTCCGCGAGGAGCTCGAGGAGGTCCGCCGCGTACGCTCGACGCAGCGCCGCCTGCGCGAGAAAAACGGCATGCCCGTCGTGGCCCTTGTCGGCTACACAAACGCCGGCAAATCCACCCTCCTCAACTGTCTGACGGACGCGGGCATTCCCGCCAACGACCGTCTTTTCGACACACTCGACACCACGACCCGCCGCCTCGCCGTGAGCGAGACGCAGGAGGTCCTTTTGTCCGACACGGTCGGCTTCATCCGCAAGCTGCCCCACCACCTCGTCGAAGCCTTCAAGGCAACGCTCGAGGAGCTCTCCTATGCGGACATCATCCTCCACGTCATCGACCTCCCGAACCCCGACTGGGAGGAGCAGGCCCATATCGTCGACGAACTCATCGCCGAACTCGGCGCGGCGGAGACGCCCTGCATCCGCGTGTACAACAAGTGCGACGTCTTCTCGGGTGAGCTGCCGCACGGGGAAAACATCGTCTGCATCTCGGCCAAAACCGGCGAGGGCGCGGCGGAACTGCTCAAGACGCTATCCGTCCTGCTCGAGAGCGGAAAAAAGCGCGCCCGGCTCCTCATCCCCTACACGGACAACGCCGCCTTCGAGGCCCTGCGGCGCGACGGCGCGCTCGTCACGAGCGACTACCGCGAAAACGGCATCTATGTCGATGCGGTCATCCGCCCCGAGCTCTGGCCGCGCGTGCGGGACTACGAGACCACAGAATAAACAGCGGCGCACTGCGTCAAAGGAAATCCTTATCGCTCCATTTCCTGCAAGCGGAAAACTGCGCGAACGGATTTCCTTTTCCTTTCCCCGCGAAGTCTCACGACTTCGCGGGGTCCCCATATATCCGGCAACAGTATCGTTCAGCAACAAAAAGTAATGGCAAAGGAGCCGTCATGGAATCATATCTTGTGCCCGCCGGGGACGGCGAGGCGGAATTCACAGAAAAGCACTCGCGCTTCATCGGCCGCGTCCGCCGCACGGACACGGAGGGTGAAGCGCTCGAAATGCTGCGCGAGCTCCGCGAAGCGCACCGCGACGCGACGCACAACGTCTTTGCCTACCGCATCCGTGAAAACAATCTCACCCGCTATTCGGACGACGGCGAGCCCTCCGGCACCTCCGGTCTGCCGACGCTGGGCGTCTTCACCGGCGCGGAGGTGACGAACGTCTGCTGCGTCGTGACGCGCTACTTCGGCGGCACGCTGCTCGGCACGGGCGGCCTCGTCCGGGCCTACACAAAGGCGGCCCAGCTCGCGCTGGAGGCCGCCGGCATCGCTGAAATGGCGCTCTGGACCCGCTTCACGCTCGCGCTCCCCTACCCCTTTTACGAGCGCGCGCAGCGGCTCCTGGAGACGTATGGGGCCGTGACGGAGTCCTCCGACTTCGGCGCGGACGTTGCGCTGGAGGTCCTGCTCCGCGCCGAGAGTGCGGACGACTTTGCCGCCGCGCTGACGGACGAGAGTGCCGCCCGCGCCGTCATCCTCCGCGGCGACGATACATTCCGCGCTGGCCCTTATATCCGATAGTCCCCCACATTGTCACGCGCTCACGAGCTTTGTGTCCGGGTAATAGTGCGCCAGAATTTCTGCGCAGGTAAAGCCGCTTTTCGCCATCGCGTTCGCGCCGTACTGCGACATGCCGAGCCCGTGGCCGTAGCCCCGGACGGTGAAGACGAATTTCCCGTCCGGATATGTGAGCGTGAAGCTGGTGCTGCGCAGGGAAAAGAGCTTTCGGACATCCGCCCCCGCGAGGTTCAGCCCGCCGACCGGCAGGCTCTGCACGCGCCCGCTCGCGTCGGGCGTCGCCTGTCCGACCCACGCGGCGGGATCGTCTCCGAACTTCGCGTCGGCCTTGTAGCCCAGCACCGTCTCCTTAAAGTTCTCCGGCGTGACCTCCACGGTCGTCACGAAGTCCGGCACATCCTTTTCGTTTTCCGGTGTGCTCACGCTCTTCAAATACGGCACCGCGCCCCAGAGCGCCTCGCCGTCCTCGGTCTTTCCGGACGAGGACGAGTGGAACGACGCCAGGATTGGCGTGCCGTCGTAGACGAGCACCTGCCCGTCGGTGGCCGTGACCGCCTCCCGGATCGCCGCCATGTTCGTCTCGAAGCTCTCGCCCCAGTTCTTTTTGAGCTGCGCGTCGTCGGCAAAGGCGAGGCAGCAGCCCGCGTTTTTGCACACCGCCGCCTGCGGGTGCTTCGGGTTCTGGTGGGTCGTGCAGTAGAGAATATAGGTCCGCGCGGCGATCGCCTGCGCTCGGAGAGCCTCCGGAGCAAAATTCGCCGGCATCTCGGCCGCGACCGCGTGCGGCAGATAGTCCGCCATCGTGACGCTCTGTGCTGACTCTCCGTCCGCGACGGTAAAGGAGATCTTCGCGTCCTTCTGCGGCACGTAGGCGCTCTCGCTGCTCTGCGGAGAAACGGCGGCCTCCGGCCGCGCTTCGGCCGCGCCGCTTTGCAGAAACAGCGCCGGCATGAGAACGCCCGCAAGCGCGAGCAGAACAGAGACCCAGAGTAAGCGTTTCATTTTCTTTGCCCTCCCCTTCGGTAGTGGTTGACGCTTCCGTAAATTAAGTATAAAATGACAAGAAGGAGCAGACAGGCCTGTCCGCCCCTTCCCTATTTCTATTTTGACAGGAATGATGATATGCATAAAAACACGCTCCGGCTCTGCGGCTTTACGATCGCGGCCGGCATCTTCGGGGCCTTTTTCCGCTGGGTCCAGCTTAGCCGCGCCGTGGAAGCGGACACCGGCCTCTTCATCAGCGGCTCGCCCTGGAGCACACTTGTTGTGGTCTTTCTCGCGGTCTATGCCGCCGCTTTGCTGCTGCTCGTCCGGCGCATGAAGGGCGTCTCCTTCGCGCAGGCTTACCCCGCGGTCTATGCCGGCGGTCGCGCCGCGAAGCCGGCGGCGATCCTCGCCGGGGCTCTGCTCGTGCTCGGCGGTCTGCTGACGATCGTCTATGCGATGCACGCTGCCGCAACCGCCACGGTCGGTCTCGGCGGCACCGTCGACTACACGCCCGTCTTTGACCTCGTGCTCGGCATGTTCGCCGCCGTCTGCGGCATTGCGGAGACCGTTTTCATCCTCTCCGCCGGCAGCGCCAAGCCCGCGAAGGGCTATCTCTCCTCCGCGCTCACCGTGCTTTTTCTCTGCTTCTGGCTCATTGCCGCCTACAAGTATTCGGCGGACGACCCGGTGGTTTGGAACTTTGCCATCCGCCTGCTCTGCATCGCCTCGGCAATCCTTGCGTTCTACTACGCGGCGGGCTTTGTCTTTGAAAAGCCCCACCCGCTCGCGGCGCTCTATTTCTGCCAGCTGACCGTCTTCCTCGCGATCGTCACGGAAGCGGACGTCTATCCCCTCGGCGAACAGCTGATCGTCTTTGCCTTCCTGCTCTTCGCGCTGCTGCTCTCCGTTTTACAGCTCGGCAGCATCGACCGCGCCGCCCCGGCAGCGCCTCCCGCCCCAGCGGAATAAACCGCAGTTGAAAAGGCCCGGCACGCATAAAATTGCGTGCCGGGCCTTTTTTTGCGGCGGTCCCGCTCTCTCCTTCAGGTCCGCTGCGGCAGCGAGAAAAAAACACCCACGCGCTGCCTTTGCATCCGCGTGGGTCTCATGTTATTTCTGGCTTGCTTCGTCCAGCGCCTTGATGCAGTCGCGGCAAATGTTCTTGCCCTTGTAGACGACTACGTCTCTTGCGTTGTCGCAAAAGATGCACGCCGGCTGATACTTGCGAAGAATAATGCAGTCTTCATCGACGTATATTTCCAGCGAGTCCTTTTCAGCGATGTCAAGGGTACGACGGAGTTCAATCGGAAGAACGATTCTCCCGAGCTCATCAACTTTTCTGACAATTCCTGTGGATTTCATAATTATGCCTCCCCATATTTTTTTTGTGGTTTTCGCAATTCGTAACACAATTGTTACTTTCGTACTTATTATATCGAATCTATAGCAAATGTCAAACAATTTTTAGAAGTTTTAAAATTAATTCACAATTTGACGTGACACCTTCCCATTTTAAATCTGGAGATGAAAAAAATGCT
>JAKOSQ010000046.1 GCA_029777215.1 Bacillota bacterium | reverse complement strand
GCCGAGAATGACGAGATCGAATTGTTCCATGGAATTTCTCCTTACATGGCTTCGAGCAGCAGCGCCTCGGCGTCCTGCAGCGTTTTTTCCCGCGTCTGCGCTTCGGCGGCGGGGATGGCGGCGAAGGCGGCGCGGACCGCGGAGGCTTCAAAGGGCACGCCGCACAGCGCCGTGCGGATGAGCTCCGGGAAAACGGTGTCGAGCGCGTCGGAGCAGACCTCCGCGTCCGCAATGCGGCCGTTTTCAACATGCAGCTGAAGCTGAAGCTCGCCCCAGTCGAAGCGGCGGTCGAGCTCATATTCAAAGGGCATTTTGCGGCCGTAACGCCAGTCCGGGGAGGCGTATTTTTCTGTGAGCGCGTCGAGGGCGTCCCGCTCAATCCGCTCGTCCGCGAGCGGGGAGATGGGGAGCACATAGACCTCGGACAGGGCAATGAGCAGCGCCGTTTCCAGCGTGCTCACGCGCACGTCCGGGTTAAATTCGTCGAGGCTGCAAACGCGCGAGCGCACGGAATCGACGCTCTTGGCCTGCAGCTTTTCGCGGGAGACGGAGAGGTATTTTTCCATTTGCTCCATATCCGCGTGCATGAGCAGCGTCCCGTGGTGATAGCAGGCCCGGTCCGTGCGGTAATAGGCGTGTCCGGAAAATTTCCGTCCGCCGACGGTCAGGTCGTTGCGGCCCGTCCGCTCGGCGGGGATGCCGAAGGAGCGCACGGCCTGCAATATGACCTCGGTCTGCTTTTCGACGTCAAAATCGGCGCGGGGCATGAGGAAGGTGAAGTTGAGGTTTCCGAGGTCGTGGAACACCGCGCCGCCGCCGGAGAGGCGGCGGGCAAGCTGCCCGCCGTCCGCTTCGAGCTGCGTCACGCGGCACTCGCGCCAGCAGTTCTGGTTGCGTCCCACGACGACTGTCTTTTGGTTCTGCCAGAGATAGAGGATGCATTCGTCCGGCTCGACCAGCCCCAGAAGATACTCCTCAAGAGCGAGGTTTTGGCAGGGATCGGTCCCGGGGGAAAAAATGCAGCTGAGTTTTTTGATCATGCTTTTGTCTCCTGCCAGCGGATGACCGGATGGCGCGCGGCCTCGACCTCGTCGGGTCGGCCGATGACGGCCTGGTGCGGGCTGTGGCGCAGTGTCTCGGGGTCGGTCTCCGCCGTTTTTTTGATCTGACGCAGCGCCTCGATGCCGGCGTCGAGCGTCTCTTTGGTTTCCGTTTCGGTCGGCTCCACCATCAGCGCCTCGTGGACAATGAGCGGGAAGTACATCGTGGGCGGATGGATGCCGAGATCGAGCAGGCCCTTGGCGGCGTCGAGCGCGGAGACGCCCGTGTCGTCCTTGAGCTGCTGCAGGGTCATGACGAATTCGTGCATGCAGGTGTGGTCGTAGGCCATGTCAAAGTCGCCCGCGAGCTTCACGCGCATGTAATTTGCATTCAAGACGGCGTTGATCGCCGCTTCCGGCACGCCCTCGCGGCCGAGCGCGAGCAGATAGGCGAGCGCGCGGACAACAACGAGGAAGTTGCCGTTGAAGCCGCGGACCGAGCCGATGCTGCGCTCCGGGATGAGCGCGGAGAGCACGTCGTGCTCGTCGCGGACGCGGATGCCGGGCATGTACGGGAGCAGGAAGTCCTTGCAGCCAACAGGGCCGCTGCCGGGGCCGCCGCCGCCGTGCGGGGTCGAAAAGGTCTTGTGGAGGTTGAGGTGCATGACGTCAAAGCCCATGTCGCCGGGGCGTGCGACGCCCATGACGGCGTTGAGATTCGCTCCGTCGTAGTAGCACAGGCCGCCCGCTTCGTGGACGATGCGCGTGATCTCAAGGATGTTGCGGTCAAAAAGGCCAACCGTGTTCGGGTTCGTGAGCATAAGGCCCGCCGTGTCGGGGCCGACGGCGGCTTTGAGCGCTTCGAGATCGACGCAGCCGTCTGGGCCGGAGGGGATGTTCACGACCGTGAAGCCCGCCATTGCGGCGCTCGCGGGGTTCGTGCCGTGGGCGGAGTCCGGGACGATGATCTTCGTGCGGGCCGTATCCTCGCGGTCGCGGTGGTAGGCCTTGATGAGCAGAAGTCCTGTGAATTCGCCGTGCGCGCCGGCAGCGGGCTGGAAGGTAAAGCCGTCCATACCCGTGATCGAGCAGAGGAACTTTTCGGTGATGCGCAGAACATTGAGGCAGCCCTGGACCGTGTGGGCCGGCTGCAGGGGGTGGATGTCCGTAAAGCCAGGGAGGGCGGCGAGGTCCTCGTTGACAGCGGGGTTGTATTTCATCGTGCAGGAGCCGAGCGGGTAAAAGCCTTCGCACACGCCGTAGGCCCGGCGGGAAAGAGCTTCGTAGTGGCGGTCGACTTCGACCTCCGAGAGCTGTGGCAACGCGGGCGCGGACGCGCGCAGGTGCGTCTTCGGCGCGAGCTCCGGGACGTCGCAGGACGGGAGGTAGCGGCTGCGGCGGCCTTCGCCGCCTTTTTCAAAGAGCAGTTCCATCTTACAGCGCCTCCTTTACGATTGCGACCAGCGCGTCGATCTCGTCCATCGTGTTCATTTCGGTCGCGCACCAGAGGATCTTGTTGCCGAAGAGCGGCAGGCCGCCGAGGAAACCTTTTTCTTCGAGCGCGTCGAGGATCTTTTCGCTGTTCGGGCTCGATGTGACGAATTCGTCGAAGAACTCGCCCTCGTGCGCCTGCGTAAGGCCGATCTTTGCAAGCTCGCTCTGGAGGTAGTGCGCCTTGGAGTAGCACTGGGAGGCGACCTCGCGCAGACCGTCCGGCCCCATCGCCGCGAGGTAGACGGAGGCGGTCAGCGCGCAGAGCGCCTCGTTCGAGCAGACGTTCGAGCCCGCTTTTTCGCGGCGGATGTGCTGCTCGCGGGCCTGCAGCGTGAGCACGAAAGCGCGATTGCCGTCCGCGTCCTTCGTCTCGCCAACGATGCGGCCGGGGAGCTTTCGCATCATCGCGCTCGTCGCGGCCATGTAGCCGAGATAGGGGCCGCCCCAGGAGAGCGGCAGGCCGAGGCTCTGACCCTCGCCGACGGCGACGTCCGCGCCGCACTCGGCGGGCGTCTCGAACAGGGCGAGGGAAACGGGCTCGCAGCTCATGACCAGCTTCGCGCCGGCGGCGTGCGCGAGCTGACCGATCTCCTTTGCGGGCTCGAGCATGCCGAGGAAGTTCGGGCTCTGGATGAGGACGCAGGCGGCCGTGTCGTCGAGCGCCGCTTTGAGCGCTTCGGTGTCCGTCACGCCGTTGATCGCGCCGATCGTCCGCAGCTCCGTGTCGCGGCCGACGCAGTAGGTCGCGACGACGCGCATCACGTCCGGGTGGACCGTCTCGGAGACATAGACGACCGTGCGTTTTCTCTCAACGCACATGTGCACGGCCTCTGCGGCGGCGGTCGCGCCGTCGTAGAGCGAGGCGTTCGAGGCATCCATGCCGGTGAGCGTGCAGATCATCGACTGGTATTCAAAAATGGACTGCAGTATTCCCTGGGAAATTTCCGCCTGATAGGGCGTGTACGCCGTGACGAAGCTCTCCTTGCGCGTGACCCTGCCGACAATGGCAGGGATGAAGTGGCGGTAGGCGCCCGCGCCGCGGAAAATGTGCTCAAAACGAACGTTTTCGCTCGCCAGCGCGCGCAGCACGCGCGTCACGTCGAGCTCGCTCAAGCCGCCCGGCAGATCGACGCCGTCCTTCAAAAGGACGCTCTCGGGCACATCCTCATAGAGCTGCGTCCAGTCGCTGTAGCCGGCCTCGCGCAGCATTTCGTCCTGCATGGCCTTGGTATTCGGAACAAAGGAACCCATGATGCTTCTCTTCTTTCTGATCAAATTTTAAAAAGTCCGGCTCACTTGTTCGACTCTTCGGCGACGAATTTCTCGTATTCGGCGGCGTTGAGCAGTTCCTCTGTTGCACTGACGTTTTCGATGCGCACGAACCATGCGCCGTAGGGGTCGCCGTTGATGCTCTCGGGGCTGTCAAGCAGCGTCTCGTTCGTCTCAAAGACGGTGCCGGTGACGGGGGCATACACATCCGAGACCGCTTTGACGGACTCGACGTCCGCAAAGGCGTCGCCGGCGGTGACGTCGTCTCCAACTTCGGGGAGGTTCACAAATACGAGGTCGCCGAGCTCGCTCTGCGCGTAGTCGGTGAGGCCGACCTCGACGGTCGTTTCGCTGAGATACTTCACCCATTCGTGGGACTTGGTGTACTTCAGTTCAGTCGGATAATTCATTTGCAGTTCCTTTCCGCCGCGCTGCGGCATGCAGAATAATTTTTATATAGTATGGTGTTTACTTCTCTCTTTTATAGAAGGGGAGCTTTACAACCTCGGCCGCAACGCGG
>JAKOSQ010000045.1 GCA_029777215.1 Bacillota bacterium | reverse complement strand
TTTCGAGCACGCGGTAGAGCCAGGCGGTCTTGGCCTCGAGGTGGACGGAGAGCGTGACCTTCAGCCCCGCAAGGGGCTTGTCCCGCTCAAAATCGGCGGCGATGCGGCCGATTACAGGCATATTCCGGGAGACCCATGCGATTTTGCGCTCGCCGGAAGGCGCGAGGGAAATATCTTTGATATCACTCATGCTTTGATTCCTTTCTGCAGCCGCTCGTCGAGCCTGCCGATCTCATATTTGACGCGCGCAGCGTCGATCGTTTTGAATTCGCCGTGCTCGAGCAGGATCTCGCCGTTGACGAGCACTGTGTCCGCGCGCAGCCCGGCGCTCGAGTAGCACAGCGCCGCTTTCGGGTCTCCCACCGGGAAAAAGCCGACGCTGCCCATGTCAAAGAGCGCGAGGTCGGCGCGCAGGCCGACACGGATCTCGCCCGTTTTTCCGCCGAGACCGACGGCCCTCGCGCCGTTTTTGGTGGCCATGTCGAAGACCTGCACCGCCGAAACGGCGGTCGCGTCCCGGTGCGTGCCCTTGTGGATGAGGCTCACGAGCTCCATTTCGCGCAGCATGTTCAGACTGTTGTTGGAGGCCGCGCTGTCCGTTCCGAGGCAGACGTTGATGCCGTGCGCAAGCAGGGCCGGAACATCCGCAAAGCCGTTGCCGAGCTTCATGTTGGATGCCGCGTTGTGCACGACCGAGGTCCCGCGTTCGGCTAAAATCGCCATGTCGCTTTCATTGAGCTGGACGCAGTGGGCGCAGACGGTGTTCTCCCGCAGCAGACCGCAGCGGTCGTAGAACTCCGCCGGGGTGCAGCCATATTTTTCGCGGACGGTCTTCTGTTCGTCCTCGCTCTCCGAAAGATGGGTGTGGATGCCGATGTGCAGCTCGTCCGCGAGCGCGGCGACCTCCCGGAGGTAGTCCTCCGTGCAGGTGTAGGGCGCGTGCGGGCCGAGCATGAAGCTCAGCAGCTCCTCGCCCTTGAAGCGCTCGATGTCCTGCCGCGTTTCGCGGATGCGGCGCGCGCCGCCCTCCGCGTCGTCCCCGCCGCCGGTGAGTCCGCGCGAGAGGACCGCGCGCATGCCGGCGTCCACGGTCGCGCGGCCGAAGGTGCCGGGGAACATGTGCATGTCGAGAAAGCAGGTCGCGCCGCTCAAAAGTAGCTCCATGATCGCGAGCTGCACGGACCAGTAGGCCTCCTGCGTCGTGAGCGTGTCCTCCATCGGCATGACGGTCTTGAAGAGCCAGTCCGTAAAGGGGACGTCGTCCGCGCGGTTTCGCAGCGCGGTCATGTGGTTGTGGGTGTGTGCGTCGACAAAGCCGGGTGTGAGGAGCATTCCCTTCGCGTCGATCGTCTTCGCCGCCTTGAAGTTTTCCGGCAGCGCGCCGACCGAGACGATGGTCCCGTTGTCGATCGCGACGGCACAATTTTTGTCGTACCCGTCCGGCAGGATCGCGTACGCATTTTTGATGAGTATTTTCATATTTCGACCTCCTCAGCAGCGTATTCGTTTTGAGTGACTGTATTCTAACATTTCCGAGGAAATAATACAAGCGCAGGTCCGCGCCGCCGCCCGACTGTTTGCGACAGAAAAGCGCCGCCGGACAGACTATACTGAAGTCGGTCCGGCGGCTTGGACTGTTATAAGTGATACAGATGCATTGCGAGCCACGCGATGCCGGTCGCGGCGGCGCCAGCCGCGGCGAAAAGCGGCGCCGGCAGCCGCTCGAGAGAACGTCCCTGCGGCTTGCCGCCGCGCTTTTTGACATACTCGTTCGCCGCCCGGCGAGCCTGCCGCATGACGGAGGCGCTGTCCGCGCCCCGCGCCTGCAAAACATCCTCGCGGATGACGAAGATCGCCTCCTCGAAATACTTGTCCGGTGATTTGACAACGATCACTCTGTGCGATACGCCCTTGACCACATCGCTTCCCCCCTGCGTTTGCGTTTGTTTGGAGTCTAACCGTTCAAAGGAAGCTTTATGCAGCCGCGGCGGCAGGATCTTCCGCGCGGGGCGTATTTTTTCGCCGTGCCGACCGGTCTCCCGCATGGCTCAGCCCCTCTCGTCGACCCGCACGGCGAGGACCGTCATGTCGTCCTCACAGCCGAACTGACGGCAGGCCGCCTTGAGCGTTTCGCGGGCGAGGGTCTTGGTG
>JAKOSQ010000044.1 GCA_029777215.1 Bacillota bacterium | reverse complement strand
CTGAGCAGCATCCGACAGGGGAGAGGCGCTTTTTCGGCGCTTCTCCCTTTTTTGCGCGCGCGGACTGTCTTTTCTTGACTTGCGCGGGCGGCAAACATATAATGGCTACAGTGTAACGTAAAAAAAGGAGGCGACCGGTTTTGAAAAAAGCGCTGATCCCGACGCTGATCGTTTTGATCCTCGCGGGCGTCGCCATCTTCACTGCCTTCCGGGGGCTGCACCTTGGCTCCAAAACGCTGCCGAGTGCGAAGAGCGGCATTGAGTTCGATCTCGACATCGTCGGCGGCACGCAGCTCGTCTTTGAAGCGCAGATCCCCGAGGGGACCTCGGAGGCGGACGTCAAAGCCGGCATGCAGACGCTCAAGACGATGCTCGAGCGCCGCCTTGTGAAATACGGCTACACGCGCGCGACGCTCAAGCAGGTCGGAGACGACAGCTTCCTCGTCGACCTCCCGCGCGCGGACGACATCGGCGATCTCGCGCAGAAGCTCGCGAGCCCCGCCGAGGTCAATTTCATCGACTATCAGGGCCTCGTCTATCTCACCCGCGCCGACATCAGCGCCGCGAAGGAGGACTACGGCTCGCTCGACAACACCGAAACGATGCGCTACTACATCTCCGTCGATCTCACGAAGGAGGGCTACCAGAAGTTCATCGCGGCCACGAAAAAGATTGCGTCCTACCCACAGGGCTCGAATTACCTCGAGGTCACGGTGGATGGCGAGTCAATCTCGAAGCCCTACATCAGCAGTGATTACAGCGAAACCGGCATCAACACCTACAGTCCCAAGCTCGTCTTGTCAGACAGCACAAACAAGGCTCTCGCCGAATACATCGCAGGCGTCATCTCCTCCGGCCGCACCACCTTTGCGCTCACGTCCGCCGAGCAGACCGCCGTAAGTCCCGCCTTCGGGAGCGACACGCTCGCGGATATCGTCCGCGGCGGCGTGATCGGTTTTGTGATCGTCATGCTCCTGCTCTGGGGCTTCTACCGCCGCGCCGCGCTCTTTGCCGACGCCGTGATCGTTTTCTTCGTGCCGCTTCAGATCGTGATCGCTGCCGCCTCCGGCGTGCGCATGAGTCTGCCGGGCATGACCGGCATCTTCGTCTCGGCGTTTCTGCTGGTCTTTATGGACTTTGAGATCCTTGAGCGTCTCACGCGGGCGCTCTCGGCGGGCACACCGCCGGAGGCCGCCGTCAAAAGCAGCTACAAGCTTGTGAACCCCGTCACGACGGACGTCGGCATCATCCTGCTGATCGTCGCCATCGCGCTGCTCTGGAAGGGGAGCGGACAGGTCCGCGGTTTCGGCCAGACGATGCTCACCGGCACGATCCTCGCAATGCTCTGCGAAACGGCGGTCCTGCGGCCGCTGCTCACGGGCGCAGCAAAAAACGACCTGCTCTGAGCTGCGGGCAAATGGAGGTTTAAAACTTATGGCTAATTATAACGGCATCGGCTTTGACTACTGCGGACATCTGAAGCTCTTCGGCAGCATCGCCGCCGTCTTTGCGGGCATTGCCATTGTCTGCATCATTCTCACAAAATGCGGCGTCGGCGCGCTCGTCTTCGACTACGATTACGCGGGCGGCGTCAAGATGCAAATCGACCTCGGCACGACGGTCACGACCGCGATGACCGACGAGGCGCGCGACATCTGCACCGAAGCGGCGGGGCAGATGGCCAGCGTCACCGCCTCGACCAGCGTACCGACCGCGATCATCGTCAAGACCGGCGACATCAAAAGCGACATCCGCCAGAACATTGTGACAAAACTCGGTGAAAAATACGGCGCGGACAAAGTAAAGCTTCTTGCGACCGCGATCTCCGAGACCGGCGCCGGACTCGGCACGAACGGAAAGCTTCTGAGCGTTCTGCTCTG